>NZ_LMMW01000004.1:0-122696 GCF_001422845.1 Methylobacterium sp. Leaf100
AAGATGACCAGCGCCGCCGCCAAGACCAAAGTCCCGCTGGCCGCCGCCGATGAACAGGCTTCTACGGCCCCACAGCCCAACCGTCAACGGCCAAATGACGGGGAAACGAAATTTTCGCGACGAAAGCGTCATCCCGCCTCACACGGCCCTGGAGACGTAGGGAAACAGGGCTGCAAGCCGGCTGCTCAGTCCGATCTGTCTTCAGCACGCACCTCTCTCAGCGTCCTTGGTCATCTTTCTGGACAGACAGGGGAGGGCGCGACGCCGTTCGGGTTTGACACCGGCGCGGGGGCCGTCGACACCGCCGGTGCCGCTCCTGCTGCCCCCCCGCTGCAGGGTGCCGTCGGACGCCGACCTGGAACGAAAGAGGCCAACCTTGACGGAGCAATCCGGCGCCGCCCGCATCCCGATTGCGCCAGCGGACAGGGGACCCGATGACCAAGCCGATGCGGACCCACGCGTCACCGCACTGCTTGCCCGAATCGCATCCTTCGCCGACGCCCCCACGCCGAATGGCGACCGCTTCGATTGTCGGGGCATCGACCTGCGGGGTCTCGGTCTCGGCCGCTCGCTCGATCCGGGTCGAGCCGGTTCCGGCGTGATGCCGGCCTGGTGGGACGGACAGCAGAACGGGCTTCGCCTCGCCAACGTGGATCTGCACGAGGCCACCCTCGAGGAAACGGACCTGGGCGGCGCGAACCTGACGGGCGCGAACCTTTCCGGTGCTCTCGGGCGCTCCGCCCGCTTCGATGGAGCCGTACTGGAGGAAGCCGATCTCAGCGGCGCCGATCTCAGCGGCGCCCACTTCACCGCAATGGCCGGAGGCGAGGCCAATTTCGACGAGGCCATGCTGGAAGACGCCCGTTTCGGCCAGGCTTCCATGCGTTTCGCCAAGCTGCGTCGCGCCCTCCTGGACGGCGCCGATTTCACCGGCGCCGACCTGTGGGGGGCCGACCTCACGGGTGCGGATGCGGATTACACGGTGTTTCGCGGCACCCGCCTCGACGAAGCCAAGCTCGGCAACGTCAACCTCACCTACGCGGATTTCGAGGGCGCCAGCCTGAAGAAGGCCAATCTCGCCGGATCGCGCCTGCAGGGCGCCAACTTCACCGGGGTCAAGCTCGACGGGGCGATCCTCGACGGCGCCGATTTCTCCGAGACCAGCCTGGTACGGCTCAACCTCTCCACCTGTTCCCTGCGCCACGTGCGCTTCGCCGGAGCCTGGCTCAACGGCACGCGGATGCGGGCCGAGCAGCTCGGCGGGGCCGTGGGCGAGGAGATCGCCGGCGAGTACAAGGCCGCGCAGGCGAGCTACCTCGCCCTGGAACAGAACTTCAAGAGCATCGGCGCCCAGGACGAGGCGAGCTGGGCCTACAAGCGCGGGCGCCGCATGGGCCGGTTCCACGCGGGCACCGAAGCGCGGGCAGCCTGGCATGCCCGCTCCGGCCGGGATCTGGCGCGGCACGGCTACCAGTGGGTCGCCGACCGCTTCGTCGAGTGGCTGTGCGATTACGGCGAGAGCCTGTCGCGGATCGCGCGGGCCTTCGTCCTCGTCATCGGCCTGTTCGCCGTGCTCTACGGCGTCGCCGGCGGCCTGATCCGCGAGGGCGGCGACGGCAGCCCGACCTACAACGTCCTCGATCTCGTGAGCTACAGCGCCCTCAACATGATGACGGCCAACCCACCCGAGATCGGCATCAAGCCCATCGGACGCTTCACCAACCTCCTGGTGGGCATCGAGGGCGCTGCGGGCATCATCCTCATGGGACTGTTCGGCTTCATCCTCGGCAACCGCCTCCGGCGCTGACGCGTTCGGCGAGCACCGGATTCGCCGGGTTCCCCGCGGCACCGACCCCTTCCCCAATCTCCAGCCCAGGCGGCCCGATGACCCTAGCCTCCCCTCCGCGTTCCGCCGGTGGCCGGCGCGAGACGCGCCTGCTCGGCGGCCTGCCGGGCTCCCCCCTCGCCCTGGTGCTCATCGGCATCGCCGTGGCGGCGGGGATCGCGAACTATTGGGTGGGTGAGGCACGCCGGACGGAAGGCACGCGCCAGCACGCGGTGCTGACCCTGAGCGATCGCCTGCTCGCCAACATGGTCGAACTCGAAACCGGCATGCGTGGCTACATGCTGTTCGGGTCCGAGGAATACCTCGAGCCGTACCAGGCCGCCCAGGACACCGTCGGCGGGCAACTCGACGCCATCGAGTCTCTGACCAAGGATTCCTCTGGCCCAGGTCCCGGGCGCCTGCGCACCTTCGTGGAGGCCAAGCGCGCCTTCGCCGCCCGCGTCATCGCGGTGCGGCGGGCCGAAGGCTACGATCCGGCCGTGGTGCTGGCGCGGACCGGCGAGGGCAAGCGCACCATGGACGGGGTCCGGGCGGCGGCGAAAGCCCTGCAGGACCATGCCAATGCGAGTCTGGAGCGGATCGAGGGCCAGGACCGGACCTGGTCGCTGGTGCTCCTCCTCGTCTCCATCGCCTCGGCGTTGGCGGCGGTGGGGCTGCTCGGTCGCCTCGCCCTCGTACGCCGGCGTGAGGAACAGCGCACGGCCGCCCTCCTCGACGGGGTGTTCGCGAATGCCCCCGTCGGCCTCGGCTTCCTCGACCGGGACTTGCGCATCCGTCACATGAACCGGGCGCTCGCCACCATGAACGAGCGCGGATTCGGAGCCGATCTCGGCGCGCCGATCTGGGCCATGCTGCCGACCCTGCAGGAGCAGCTGACCCCCAAGCTCCGGGCCGCCCGGGACGAAGGCCTCGTCACCACCAACGTCGATGTCGCCGTCCCGACCCCGAGCGCTCCGCGTGGGGTGCGCCACTTCCTGATGAGCTTCTACCCCCTTCGCGACAGCACCGGCGCGGGCGGCGCACAGGCCGATGGCGTCGGCCTCGTCGTGTCCGACGAAACCCTGCGCAAGCTGTCCGAGGAGCGCATGCGCCACAGCGAGGAGCGCTTCCGGTCACTGACCGAGGCCACCAGCGCGATCGTCTGGACGACGACGCCCGAGGGTGGCTTCGAGGTGACACCCTCGGAATGGACCCGTTTCACCGGTCAGACACCGCAGGCGGCCGCCGGGGCCGGGTGGCTGGAGGCGATCCACCCGGATGACCGGGCACGCACCAACGCGACGTGGATCAAGGCTGTGGACAGCCTTTCCCCCTACGAGATCGAGCATCGCATCCGCCGCCACGACGGCATCTGGCGGATCATGTCCGCCCGCGCCGTCCCGATCCTCGAGGAGAACGGCAGCATCCGCGAATGGGTGGGCACCCATTCCGACGTCACCGCGCGCAAGGAGGCCGAACTGGCGCTGGCCGCCGCCAAGGAGGCGGCGGAGGAGGCCAACCGGGCAAAGAGCCAGTTCCTCGCCAACATGAGCCACGAGTTGCGCACGCCGCTCTCCGCAGTGATCGGTTATTCGGAGATGCTGCAGGAGGAGATGGAGGATCTCGGCGAGGAGAGCCTCCTCGTCGACATGCGCAAGATCGAGGCGAACGCGCGACACCTCCTCGGGCTCATCAACGATGTCCTCGACCTGTCGAAGATCGAGGCCGAGCGGATGGAGATCTACGCCGAGACCTTCTCCGTCGCCGAGATCGTTCGGGATGTCGCCGCCACCGTGGAGACCCTCGTCGACAAGAAGGGCAACACCCTCGCGATCGAGGTCGCCGACGACCTCGGCGAAGCGCATACGGACCAGACCAAGCTGCGTCAGTGCCTCATCAACCTCCTGAGCAACGCGGCCAAGTTCACCGAGGGCGGCCAGATCACCCTGTCGGCCACGCGGAGCGAGGCGAGCGGGAGCGGGTGGCTCAACTTCCACGTCATCGATACGGGCATCGGCATGACGCCCGAGCAGCAGGCCAAGCTGTTCCAGCGCTTCACCCAGGCGGACGCCTCGACCACGCGGCGCTTCGGTGGCACCGGCCTCGGCCTCGCCATCACCCGCGCCTTCGCCGACATGCTCGGTGGCGCCATCGAGGTGACGAGCCAGGAGGGTGTCGGCACCACTTTCACCCTCCGGGTGCCGGCCGACTACGTCAGCACCTCGCCCCTGGAGGCCATCGGGCACGACGGCCCGCATGCGAGTCACCGCCTGCCCATGCCCGATGTCGCCTCGGGCAGCCACGTTCTCATCATCGACGACGACCCCTCGACGCGGGACCTCCTCGCACGCTTCCTCGAGCGCGATGGTTTCAGCGTGACGACGGCGAGCGACGGGCGCGAGGGCGTCGAACGGGCGCGAACCCTGCGGCCCCGGGTCATTCTCCTCGACGTGACCATGCCGCGCATGGACGGCTGGTCGGTGCTGCGCACCCTGCGGGCCGACCCGGAGCTCGGGGCCACGCCGATCATCATGGTGACCGTCCTCGACGAGCAGAACCTCGCCTTCTCGCTCGGGGCCACGGACTATCTTCAGAAGCCCATCGAGTGGACTCAGCTGAAGACCGCCATGGAGCGGTTCAAACCTTCGGAGAACGAGGGACCGGTGCTCATCATCGACGACGATCCCGATGCCCGCGAGCGGATGTCCGCGATGCTGATCCGCGAGGGCTGGCGGGTCGCCTCGGCCGAGAACGGCATCGCCGGACTCGAGGCGACGGCGGCCAAGAAGCCTTGCCTCATCCTCCTCGACCTGATGATGCCCGAGATGGACGGTTTCGGGTTCCTCAGGGCCCTGCGCGGCAAAGCGGAATGGCGCGACATTCCCGTGGTGGTGCTCACCGCCAAGGACGTGACCGCGGAGGACCGTCGTCGCCTGGCGGGTCAGGCCGACCGGGTGCTCCAGAAGGGCCGCCTCAGCCTCAGCGATCTCTCGGAATCGCTTCGCTCGCTGGTGGCGCCGGGGGCCTGAGCACGGTGCGTGCCGGGTGATCGCTCCGCCCACCGGACGACGTCATAGAA
This sequence comes from Methylobacterium sp. Leaf100, assembly GCF_001422845.1. Taxonomy (NCBI): domain Bacteria; kingdom Pseudomonadati; phylum Pseudomonadota; class Alphaproteobacteria; order Hyphomicrobiales; family Methylobacteriaceae; genus Methylobacterium; species Methylobacterium sp. Leaf100. The sequence continues at coordinate 4,905 of NZ_LMMW01000004.1, forward strand.
CGCGCCTACGACAGGCGGCGCATCCGGTGCGACGGATGCGCCGCCTGTCGTAGCGTGAAGACCGACCTCGGAACCGTGCCTTCGCGGCGCGGCCGCGAGCGCCAGCCGCATCCGCCGCTGTGAGGCGTCACGCAGCCACGGACGGTCCGAGCAGGTGTGGGATCGCCTGGGTGGGGGCGGGCGCGGCCTCGATGGGATCGGGACGGCGCTCGGAGAATCGCAGCGCCGCGTCGAGCGCCCCGTTCAGCGAAGTGACCAGCACGTCGGCCGAGATCGTGCGGCGGAGCCGGTCGAGGGAGGCGGGATCGCGCTCGCGCCAGAAGCCGACCAGAACCTTCACGCCGGGAATCGCCTGCCGCGCCTGGCGGACGTTGAGCCGGATCTGCGAGAGGCTCACCGGCTCGAGGTAGGAGAAGCACACCATGGCGATGCCGCCGACGATTTCGGGCCGCTCGCCCTGGCGCAGGGCCGCCATGGACATGACCTGCGCGGCCAATCCGTGCTGGCCCAGAATCTGGCTCAGCATCAGGGTGGCGGCCTCGTCGAACGGACCACGGCTCGACACGCACAGGACGGGGCAGGGACCGCGCCAGCCCGGCGCGAGATCGGCTTGAGCCCGCACGATGGCAGCCACCTGGCGATCGGGGCCGACGGCCGCGACGGCCGCCGAGGCCTCGGTGTTGCCGGTCTTCGCGCGGCCGCCTTTTGCTCGGCGCACGGGACGGGTGCCGAGACGCGTCACCACGGTGCGCAGCGACGTCCCGACCTCGCCCTGACGTTCGCGGTCCAGGGCCCCCCGCGCGAGATCCTCCTGCGCCAGGAGGAGGCCGGCGAGCACCACCTCGTCGTAATAGGTCACGAGGGCGCGCGCCTTGAGGAACAGTTCGCCCTGATCGATGGCCTCGGCCGGATCGCCCGCCAGCATGCGCTGGTAGAAGATCTCCGGCGGCGACAGGGCGGGCTGATCGCCCAGGATCACGTCGAGGAACCACAGGCGCTCGATGTGGCGGCCCAGCACCACGAGACACACGGTGATCGGGGTGGCGAGGACGAGGCCGATGGGCCCCCACAGGAAGGCCCAGAGCGTGGCGGCGAGGATGACCGCGATGGGCGAGAGCCCGGTCGAATGACCGTAGAGCAGCGGTTCGATGACATGGCCGGCGATGGGCTCGACCACGACGAACAGAACCGCCGTGGCGATCACCATGGTCCAGCCCGGGTCCACCGCCGCCGCCACCACGAGGGGCAGCAGGGCACTGATGGCGGCCCCGACATAGGGTACGAATCGCATGATGGCGGCGAGCACGCCGAACAGGATCGGGTTGGGCACGCCGATCCACCACAGGCCGAGGCCGATGACGAACCCGAAGGCGATGTTGAGGCAGAGCTGGGCGAGGAAGAACCGGCTGAGACGGCTGACGGCGTCGTCGATGGCCGCCGTGGTCCGCCGCAGGTCGCCCGAGCCCGCGAGCCGGATGGCGCGGTTGCGCAGGTCCTCGCGCTGCAGGAGGATGAAGATCGTGAAGATCAGAATCAGTCCGGTGGTGGCGAGCGGGTGCAGGATGGGGGCCGCAAAAGCCCCGAGGGTGCCCAAAAACCCAACCTTGGCCGCCGCGATCTGCACGTGGAGCGGACGGTCGAGGCTGCCGTTGCTGCCCTGGGTGACGGCGTCCTTCAGCTCGGGCTGAAGCTGCGCGCCGATGTCCTGCACCATGTCGATCACCCGGGTGAGGGTGCCGCTTCCGGCGGTCGCATCCTTCAGGGAGGCGATCTTGTCGCGCATGGTCAGCTGATAGCGCGGCAGGTCGGCGGCGAGTTGCGCCGCCTCGTTGGCAATGAGCAGCGCGATGCCGAGCAACGCTCCGAAGGCGGCGATCACCACCAGCATCACCGCCAGGGCCCGCGGCACGCGAACGCGCCGCAGCAGGCGAACGGCCGGGACGAGGACGAAACTGAGCAGGATGGCCAGTGTCACCGGCACGAAGATGTCCCGGCCGAAATACAGGGCCGCCGCGATGGTGATGACGAGCAGGCACGACGCCAGGGTCGTGAAGACCGGCATCGCCTGCCGGAGCAGGCGGGCGGTGATGGGATCGTCGCTCATGGGTACGCTATGGTCTCGTCAAGGGGGAGAGCGACGGGAGTATGTCGGACAGGCTCAGGCGGCGACGGGCGCTTGCGGACCGACGGCGGCGTTGATCTGCGTCAGGAGCTTCGAGAAATCGACGGGCTTGGGGTGGTAGTCGTTACAGCCCGCCTGGATCGCCTTGTCGCGGTCGCCCGACATGGCATGCGCCGTCAGCGCGATGATCGGGATGCCCTGCGTGTCGCTGCCGGATTTCAGGACGCGGGCGGCCGACCAGCCGTCGAGGATCGGCAGGTTCATGTCGAGGAGGATCACGTCGGGCCGGGCCGTGCGAGCCTGTTGCACGCCGGCCTCGCCGTCATGGGCGAGGATGACCTCGTACCCGCGGCGCTTCAGCCGACGGGACAGGAAGTCCCAGATTTCCTCATGGTCTTCCACCAACAAGATCTTGGCCATCATCCGCTCCCCTGAATGTCCCTTCGAACGGTCCCTCGCGCCGGTCGGCGCGAAACGGCTCCGCCTGCCCATGTCCGCAAGGACCGGGCCTTCCATCGCCGCATTCGAGCCGGCGCGCGGGGAGGAGCCCCGGTCAGATCACCGGTAACCCCGCACGCCTGTGCCGCCACGAACGCAGGCCCTCGTCGCCGGCCGGACCACGCCTTGCCGACGCCGCCCGACCCTTCACCGTGCTGTGAACGCACAAGTCGCACGAACGGTCCCACCCCGCGCGCGGATCGGGCGAACGAGACGGTGACGCTTCAGCGCCGGACGGTCGCGGCGGGCTGAGGTCCCGGCAGCAGGCCGCTGTCCTGCATCACGATCAGGCCGAGCATCGCCGCCAGCAGCGTCGCCAGGGAGGCGAGGCGCCCAAGATGGCGCCGCCAGACCATCATGACGACGAAGACGACCAACAGAGCCAGGAGAAGCACGAAGGTGAGCATCGGAGCAGGCTCGGAACAAGAGGTGAGGGAAGCGAGGCCGGCCCGCGCGCCGCCGGTTCGATGGACACCCTCCGCCGGAGAGCCCGAGCGGTCATGTCCTGTCGATGACGGGCTGTCACGTCCGAATCGTCACGGACTCCGCCCGGCGGAGCAGGGTGGCGCTCGAATGCGAACGGCGCCCGATCGAATTTCAACCCGGGACGGAGAGCGTCCGCGCCACCGCGCCCGCGAGGCCGGCAGCCTGATTGCGGATGTCGGGTACGGCCGTGCACTCCCACAGCACGCCACGCAGGAGCGGACCGACCACCCAGAGGGGGCCAGCCTGCACCGAACCGCGGGCCGCGAGGTCGGCGGACGCGTCGAGGCCGATCCCGAACGGTCCCGGCCGAACCAGCCCACGCTCCATCAATCGGCGAATCAACGGATCGTCGGTCTCCGCCACGCGTCCGATGCCGGTGGCGTCGAGGATGCACTGGACGGCGAGGGGCTCGTCCTCGGCCGCTCCGCGCGGACGCAGGGTCACGATGGCCTCGGCCGCCGTGTCGGTGATGGAGCGGATCCGCCCGGCCCGCACCACCAGGGTGCCGCGGGCGATCTCGTCGGCGATGGCCTCGGCGGCCGGCGGCGCCGCGCGGTGCCGGTGGATGTCCCAGAACGGACGCAGGTGGCGCAGGAAGCGGGCCTGCTCGGAGGCGGGCAGATCGCGCCACACGGTATCGGTGACCGGCCGCAGGGCGTCGATCACTCCGCGCCAGCCGAGGCCCGCCGCTCCCGCCCGCTCGATCTCGCGCCGGATGCGGGCGGCGAGGGCGGATACCGTGTTCACGCCGGTGAGATCCGGCATCGGCCACGGCTGGACGGGCGCATGGGCGCTGGGGAGAAGGCCCCGCCGGGACAGGGCGACGATCCGTCCGGGAAACCCGTGCCGCCGCAGGGCCGCCACGGCGTCCACCATGGTCAGGCCTGTGCCGACGATGAGGACCGTTCGATCCGGGTGCAGGCGGCCGAAGCTCTCGGGCGCCCATGGGTCGGCCTGGTGGCGACTGCGCGGCGCCCCCGGTGCGCCGAGGTTGCCCATGGCGAGGACGGCGCCGGCAATGGGGTAGGACGCGCCGCCCTCCGTGCGGAGGGTGAAACCGCCGGGTGCCGGCTCGAGGTCGGTCACGGCATCGTTGACGAGGTCGAGGCGGGGCGGCCCGTCGCCCCCCGTCACCGCACGGGTGAGGAGATCGGTGAGGTAGCGTCCGTAGAGGCCGCGTGCCGCGAAGGTGCCGCCGGGCGTGACGCGGATGCCGGAGGCTTCGTCGCCGTCGAAGGTCGATTGGGCGAGCCAATCGGAGAAGTGCTCGGGCTGGTCGGGAAAGGCGCTCATGTTCGCCGCCCGGACGTTGAGGAGGTGATCCGGGTTGCCGGTGGCGTAGGCCCGCCCCCGACCGAAGGTGCCCGCGCGCTCGCACAGGAGCACGCGCCGCTGAGGCTCCAGGCGCGCCAGGAGCTGGATCGCGCTCATGGTGCCGCTGAAGCCCGCGCCGATCACGGCGATGGGACGCGGGGACTCCCTCGATGTCATCCGTTCTTTCCAGCTCCACTGACCGGCCGCCAGACTAGGGATGTCCTTTAAAACGAACAAGGCCGGCGGGCGAATTTTGGAAGTCCCCCGCGAAACGGTGGCTTCGCACACGATAGTGCACATTCGCCGCACGATCGAAGGGGCGAAACATTCCTTAAAACGAACGCCGGAGCGCCGCGATCCGGGCATTCCCGACCGCTTGGCCGCCCTACCAAACGGCAGGGCCTTCCGGTAGCCTCCGGTACGGTGCGAAGGCGAGGGACGCATGAACGGGACGCGGCCCCATCCCGGCTACCCGGCACCGGCGGCGGTGCTGGAGCTGCTCAAGCCGGTGACGTGGTTCCCACCCATGTGGGCCTTCGGCTGCGGCGTGGTCGCCTCGGGCGTGCCGCTGGCCGGCCATTGGGGCGTGGCGCTGACAGGGCTCCTCCTCGCCGGTCCCCTGGTCTGCGCCACGAGTCAGGCGGTCAACGACTGGTTCGACCGGGAGGTCGATGCCATCAACGAACCGCACCGACCCATCCCCTCGGGCCGCATCCCCGGCCGCTGGGGCCTCGCGATCGCGTGGGCCTGGACCGGCCTCTCGCTCGCCGTGGCAGCCGGTCTCGGGCTTTGGGTCTTCCTCGCGGCCGTCCTCGGTCTGGCCCTGGCCTGGGCCTACAGCGCGCCGCCCCCGCGGCTGAAGCGGAACGGCTGGTGGGGCAACGCCGCCTGTGGGCTCTGCTACGAGGGCTTGGCCTGGGTGACGGGGCATGCGGCGATGCTGGGCGGCGCCCTGCCGCCGGCCACCTCCCTGATCCTGGCCGCCCTCTACAGCGCCGGCGCCCACGGCATCATGACCCTCAACGACTTCAAGTCCGTCGCGGGTGACCGCCAGATGGGCATCCGCTCCCTGCCGGCGAGCCTCGGGCCGGACCGCGCCGCGCATGTGGCGTGCTGGGTCATGGCCGTCCCCCAGGGAGCGGTCATCGGCCTCCTGCTGTCATGGGGCCGTCCCGTCGAGGCGGGCATCGTCGCGGCGCTCCTGGCCGGACAGGTCGCGATGATGCGTCACTTCCTCGCCAGCCCGACGGAGCGGGCGCTCTGGTACAGCGGCTTCGGCGTGCCCCTCTACGTGTTCGGCATGCTGGCGAGCGCCTTCGCGGCGCGCGCCCTGACGTAACGGAGCGGCCCGGTCTCACGCCCGCCGCACGGACCGGCGCGGGAGGCGTCCCCGGCGCAACGATCATGATCCGCCGACCATTGTGGAATGACATCGGGCCGCCGTCCACAACCGGGAGGCCCCCGGGCGACGCACGAACCCTTGTCGCCCTCGCGGAAGTCGGCAAGGCTACGCGCGGGACGAGCCGTTGATGCGCGTTCCCAACAGAACCGAGCAACAGAACAGCTCAAGAGAGCCGGCGGGGATCGACGCGGACGCGATGCGGGACACCAGCGAAGCGAGCGCCGGGAGCGCCGGCCCTGGACGCAGGTCGACCGGCGCCGGCCATGCTTTGGTCCGTTTGATGCTTGGCGAGCCGACCCGGGTCCATCCGGGCCTCATCGGGCGTTCTCTCACTGCCATCACCGCCTCGCTCGCCCTGTCCCCCCGCGTCACGCGCGCCCCTCGCGCGATTCGGGGCCCTGAGCGTGCGAGACCATCCGGCGGCCCGCTCGATGGCGCCGCGACAGCCCCGCCCACAAGGAAGACGATGCGATGAACTACAACTGGAACTGGGGCATCTTCTTCGAAGCGTCGCCCGAGGGCACCGGCACCTACGCGGACATGCTGCTGTCGGGGCTGGCGTGGACCATCGTCACGGCGCTCTGCTCCTGGATCATCGCGTTTCTCCTCGGATCCCTCGTCGGCGTGATGCGGACCTTGCCGAACCGGGCCGCCAACGCCGTGGGCACGGCCTATGTCGAGCTGTTCCGCAACATCCCCCTGCTGGTTCAGATGTTCCTCTGGTACTTCGTCCTCCCCGAGGTGCTGCCAGAACAATGGGGCTCCTGGCTCAAGCAGCTCCCCAACGCACCCTTCTACACCGCCGTGCTGTGTCTCGGCTTCTTCACCGCCTCGCGCGTCGCCGAGCAGGTCCGCGCCGGCATCCAGTCCCTGCCACGGGGCCAGAAGATGGCCGGCACGGCCTTGGGCCTGACCGTGGGTCAGACCTACCGCTACGTACTGCTGCCCAACGCCTACCGCATCATCCTGCCGCCCCTGACGTCCGAATTCCTCAACAATCTCAAGAACACCTCCGTGGCCTTGACCATCGGCCTGCTGGAGCTCACGGCGCGTGCCCGCGCCATGCAGGAATTCTCGTTCCAGGTGTTCGAGGCCTTCACCGCCGCCACGATCCTCTACGTGCTCATCAACGTCGGAGTGATCTTCATCTCGTCCTGGATCGAGCGCCGCGTCGCCGTCCCGGGCAGCCGCTGAGGGTGCAATCCTCGCCTTCGCCCCATCAGAGGTAGCCTCCCATGCTCGCGAATTTCGATTTCTCCGTCATCACCAACTCGCTGCCCTACCTGTTCTTCGAGGGGATGCGCTTCACCCTGACCCTGACGGCGCTGGCCGCCGTCGGCGGCATCGTGCTCGGCACCTTCATCGCGATGATGCGGCTCTCGGGGCTTCCGGTGATCCCTCTAGTCGCCAAGGGCTACGTCAACCTGTTCCGGTCCCTGCCCCTCGTGCTGGTGATCTTCTGGTTCTACTTCCTGGTGCCGTATCTCGGCCAATGGGTGACGGGTGCAGACCGTCCGATGACGGTGGGGGCCTTCACCTCCTCGCTCGTGACCTTCACCCTGTTCGAGGCGGCGTACTTCTCCGAGATCATGCGCGCGGGCATCCAGTCGATCCCCAAGGGTCAGGCGGCCGCCGCTTCGGCGCTCGGCATGACCTACTGGACCTCCATGCGGACGGTGATCCTGCCCCAGGTCTTCCGCAACATGACCCCGATCCTGCTCACCCAGACCATCGTGCTGTTCCAGGATACGTCGCTCGTCTACGTGCTCTCGATCACCGACTTCCTCGGGGCCGCCTCGAAGATCGCCCAGCGCGATGGGCGCCTGGTGGAAATGTATCTGTTCGCGGCGGTCGTCTACTTCGCGGTGTGCTTCGCGGCCTCCCTGGCGGTGCGCCACCTGCAGAAGAAGATCGCCATCATCCGCTGATCGCCCGCCCCTCAACGCCTTCCATCGAGGATCGCCCCATGCGCGCCCCCCTGAATACTTCGTCGGCTCCTTCCGTCGGGACCGGCCCGATGATCACCATGACCAACGTCAGCAAGTGGTACGGGGACTTCAAGGTCCTGACCGACTGCACCACCGCGGTGAACAAGGGCGAGGTCGTCGTCGTCTGCGGGCCGTCCGGCTCGGGCAAATCAACCCTGATCAAGTGCGTCAACGCCCTGGAGCCGTTCCAGGAGGGGCAGGTGGTGGTCGACGGCACGCCCGTGCGCGACAAGCGCACGAACCTGCCCAAGCTCCGCGCCCGGGTCGGCATGGTGTTCCAGCACTTCGAGCTGTTCCCGCACCTCTCCATCGCCGAGAACCTCACCCTGGCCCAGGTCATGGTGCTCGGGCGCGACCGGGGCGCCGCCCTCGACAGCGGCATGGTGCTCCTCGACCGCGTCGGCCTGTCCGCCCACGCCAAGAAGTTCCCCGGCCAGCTCTCCGGCGGGCAGCAGCAGCGCGTGGCCATCGCCCGAGCGCTCGCCATGAACCCCATCGTCATGCTGTTCGACGAGCCCACATCGGCCCTCGATCCCGAGATGGTCGGCGAGGTTCTCGACGTCATGGTCCAACTCGCCCGCGAGGGCATGACCATGATGTGCGTGACCCACGAGATGGGATTCGCCCGAAAGGTCGCCAATCGGGTGATCTTCATGGACAAGGGCGAGATCGTCGAGGACGCCACCAAGGACGACTTCTTCGGCAACGCCCGCTCGGAGCGCGCGCAGAACTTCCTCTCCAAGATCCTTCAGCACTGAAGGATCCCTCGGCACGGAATCCTGCAGAACCGAGTACAGCCACGGCGGACGGCCGGCCTTGACCGGAGCCGCGTTCTGAGGCCGGACTTCGATGGATGCGCCGGCGCGGGGCCGGCGGTCGGTCGAGTGGACCGCATGGGTAGACGAGCGCTTCTCCCTTGGGCCGGTCTCGCCCTCGCGGCAGGCCTTCTGGCGGGCACCGGCGCGGAGCTGCTGCCACGGGCCCACCTCGCGTGGCGGCTCCTGCGGGCGGCCGAAGACCCGCCCGCCCTGGCGCGCCTGCGCCTCGACCCCGTGGCGACGCCCGAGCGCGTAGCCGGCGAGATCGACGCCGCCCTGGCAGCGCAGGACGACAGCCTTGCCCAGAGCTTTCTCGAGCTCGCCGATGCGCGCGGGATTCCCGTCGATGCCACGCGGCGAACCCAAGTCGCCGCCTTGCAGCAGGTCGCCCCCTTGCGCACGGCACGGGCCTTTGCCGAGGGGGCCCTCACGGGGCAAGCGGACAGCGGGGTCGGCCTCGCCGGCGCCTTCGCGGCGGATCTGACCGGCCTCGGCGACCTGCGCGACCTCGCACGCGAAGGAGGGCACCTCGTGCGCGACGAACCCTACGATTCGGTTCTGCTCGGGCTGGCGAGCGTCGGGCTGGCGGCGACGGCCGCAACCTATGCGGGCGGCCTCGGCGCCGTGGCGCGCGGCGGCGCGACCCTGCTGAAGACGGCCCACCGTTCGGGGCGCCTCTCGCGTCCCCTCGCGGCGAGCCTCGGCCGATTGGCCCGGGAGAGCCTCGATCCGGCCGCAATGCGATCCATGGCGGTGGCCGCCGGCCGTTTCGATCTCGTCGCCGCCCGCACCGCTGCGCGCAACGGCATCCGCACGGGGGCCGTCACCGAACTGACGGCGCTCGGCGGTCGGGCCTACGCCCTGCAGACCCGGCTCGGAACGCGTGGTGTGTTTCAGGTCCTGTCGCTGGCGCGCTCTCCGGCCGAGGTCGGCCGCGCGGTGCGCCTGGCGGAGGGAATGGGCCCCGCGACGCGGGCCGTCCTCAAGCTCCTCGACCGCGCGGCTCTGGTGATCGGGGCCGTGCTCATGGAACTGGTGCGGACCGTGTGGCTGGCGCTGGGATGGTGTTGGGGGCTCGCCCTGTTCTGCCGCCGTTTGGGACTTCTGATCGGGCGCCTGATCTGGCCGAAGCCGCGGCGCGGACGCATAAACGCCGCAAGGTCTCTACCCATCGCAGCGGTCGCATCCGCCTGATCGGCCGGAGCGATCCACAATCACCGGTTTTCGCGAAAGACGCGTTCAGCGCAAAGTGGCCACCTGCATGTCGACGGACTGGGGCGCATCGGCCGCGAAGGTTCCGGCCGACGGTCCCTCGGCAACGTAGATCCGGCTCACCACCAACAACACGGCCAGCGCCCAGAACACGAGGGCGGCACGGCGTGTCTCGCCGTAGCCTCTCTGCTCAGCGCTCGGCTCCGCGCGCGGGCACACCGACGCCATCGGCTCACCGAAGGGGTCGAAGGCGGGCTGGCGCAGATCTCGAAGGTCGCTCATAGGGAGAATGTCGCGGCTCGAACCTCGCGGATCAATGGATGCGTTTTTCGAACTTGTGCGATTTCAGAGGGGCTTCTTCTCCTCTCATCACCGAGCGGGGAAGTTCCTTCCGGCCCGGCGGCAATCGCGCTTCAGACGTCCGCCTCGATGTCTGACCAGCTCCATCGAGCAGGCCCGAAAGGCGAGGCGGGGCCGACCGCTCTTCTTCCGGGCCTCCTCGTGTGCCTGGCAATCACGGGCGTCGCCAGGCTGCTGCAGGCCGGCGAGGAACACGTCTTCGAGCATCCCTATGTCGAGGCCCTGGTCATGGCGATCCTCCTCGGCATCGCCGTACGCAGCGTCTGGCAGCCGGGCGACCGCTTCCGCCGGGGCATCGCCTTCAGCGCCAAGCAGGTGCTCGAAGTGGCGGTCACCCTGCTCGGCGCTTCCCTCAGCCTCGGGGCCATCGTCGCCTCGGGGCCGGCCCTGCTCACCGGCATCGTCGGCACGGTGGTGGTGACCATCGGCGCCAGCTACGCCATCTGCCGCCTCCTCGCCCTGCCGGCGCGGATGGCGATCCTGGTCGCCTGCGGCAACGCCATCTGCGGCAACTCCGCAATCGCGGCGGTGGCGCCCGTCATCGGCGCCGATGGCGAGGACGTGGCCGCCTCGATCGCCTTCACCGCCGTCCTCGGCGTCCTCATGGTGCTGGGCCTGCCCCTGTTCGTCCCCCTCGTCGGCCTCTCGGAGAATCAGTACGGGGTGCTCGCCGGCCTGACGGTCTACGCCGTTCCGCAGGTCCTGGCCGCGACGGTGCCGGTGGGGCTGCTCAGCACCCAGGTCGGTACCCTGGTCAAGCTCGTGCGTGTGCTCATGCTCGGGCCCGTGGTGGTCGCGTGCTCGCTGATCGCCCGCTTCCTGCCCGTGGACGGTTCGACCGCCGCCCCACGGCCGGCCACCCTGCGCCTGACCCAGCTCGTGCCGTGGTTCATCCTCGGCTTCCTCGTGCTCGCGTCGCTGCGGTCCCTCGGGCTGATCCCGGACGCCCTGGTCGGACCGCTGAAGCATCTGGCCGGTCTCCTCACCATCGTGTCGATGGCGGCGCTGGGCCTCGGCGTCGACGTTCGGGTTCTCGCCCGCGTCGGCGGCCGGGTCACCGCCGCGGTGACCGGCTCGCTCCTCGTCCTGATCGCGACGAGCCTCGTCCTCATCAAGGTCCTGGGCATCGCCTGATCCGATCCCGGCTCAGGCCGTTCCAACCTCCGCCTTGACCTTCGCCTGGTCGGTCTCGGATTCCCCCGCGACCGCGCCCAGCAGGCTGTCGATGGCGTGGCCGCCGCCCGTGAAGCCGGCCTCGCCCAGCAGGGTCTTCAGGATAGGCGCGTTGAACTGGTAGCGCATGAGCTGGCCGGAGAGGTTCTCCCCGAAGCCGGCCGCGCCCCGGCCCGCCCCCTCACCGCCCATCATCCCGCCGGCGTCGAAGATCCGGATCGACTCGATCTTCTCCACGGCCTTCATGCTCTCGCGCAGGGCCTCGGGGACGATGGCGATGCGCTTGAGGCTGGCTTCGAAGTCCCGCGCTTCCGGCGACAGGGCGTTGCGTGCTTCGTTCATCACGCGCTCGCGCTCGGCATCGGCCGCGCCGAGCTTGGTGATCGCCTCGGCCTTCGAGGCCGCCGCCGTCGCTTCGGCCTCCGCCAGGGTGGTGATCGCCATCGCCCGGTCCTCGGCCGCCTTGCGCTCGGCCTCGGCGTTGACCGTGATGGCGGTGGCGGCCTTCTCGGCCTCCTTCTTCGCCGCGATCACCGTGACCTGGCGCTCGCGCTCGGCGATCTCGATGGATTTGGCGGTGGCGACCTTCTCCTCGGCGGACACGGCCAGCGCCTCGGCCTCCTTCGCCCGCGCCTGAGCCTCCGACTGCGCCTTGGAGCGCTCGGCGACCCGAATGGCGTTCTCCTGGATCACGAGCTGCCGGTCGCGCTCGGCCTCGGCGGTGCGGGTGGCGATGGCGAGATCGGATTCGATCCGGGCCGTCTCGGCCGCCCGGCGAGCCTCGGCCTCGCGCAGCTTCACCGCCTGCTCGCGCTCGATGCGGGCGGTCTCTTCGCTCTGCTGGGCCGCCTGCTCCGCCTTGGCCTGCTCGGCCCGGGTCTCGGCGGTACGGTTGGCGATGTCGCGGGCCTGGGCGAGCTGGGCCTCCTGCGTCTCCTTGGTGATGGTGAGCTGCTTCAGGGCCGTCTCGCGGTCCTTCTCGGCGACGTTGACCTCGGCTTCGCGGACGATCTTGTTGCGCTCCTGGCGCCGATCCTCGGTGATCTTCTTGAGGACGGTCAGGCCTTCGGCGTCGAAGGAATTGTCGGGGTTGAAGAACTCGATGGAGGTCTGGTCGAGGCGGGTGAGGGAGGCGGATTCGAGCTCGAGGCCGTTGTGGCGCAGGTCGCCCGACACGGCCTCCTGCACGCCCTTCACGAATTCCGAGCGCTTCTCCTGCAGGTCGGGCAGGGTCATGCCGGCGGCGACCGAGCGCAGGGCATCGACGAACTTCGCCTCGACGAGCTCGCTGAGCTTGCGCGCGTCGTTGGTGCGGTCGCCCAGCGTCTGGGCGGCGAGCGCGATGGAATCCTCCTTGGGCTCCACGCGCACGTAGAACTCGACGGTGATGTCGGCCCGCAGGCGGTCCTTGGTGATGAGCGAGGCCGCGCCGTCGCGCTTCACCTCGATGCGCAGGGTGTTGAGGTTCACCATGGCGATGGAGTGGAACACCGGCAGCAGCACCGCGCCGCCGTCGACCACGACCCTGCGGCCGCCGAGCCCCGTGCGGACGAAGGCGGTGTCGCGCGTCGTCCGGCGGTAGAGCCGCCCGAACACGAACCCGATGCCCAGGAGGGCGACGACGACCGTGCCGACGAGCACGGCGATGTTCACGAGATCCATGGGACGAAAGCCCTTCAGTGGGAGGCGGTGAGATCGAGGGCGACGGGGACGGCGACGAAGACGCCGCCGGCATGCTCCACCAGGAGCACGTGCGTGCTCTGCGGGATCGCGGGGCGGTCGGGCGCCGCGCGCGCCCTCAGGGAATGGGAGTTGCCGTGCCCGTCCCGAACCCGGACCTGTCCGGGCGCGCCCTGATCGAGGGGGCCGAGGGTCACTTCGGCGATCCGGCCGACGAAGTGATCCTCGTCCACGGCGTAGGTCTCGTCGCGCGGGATCAGCCGGGCGATGGTGCGGGTGGACGCCCGCAGGGTCGGGACCGTGAGGCCGAGGGCGGCGACGGCCGCGAGGGCGGCGGGCAGGGGCGCCAGGACCGCGTCCGATACCGCCTGGATCGCGAAGCCGAAGACCGTGAAGGCGGCGAGCGCCACGATGAGCAGGATGAGGAAGGGCACCCGGCCGATATTGATCCAGGACAGCCAGGTGGTGGGCGAACCGAGATGGTGGGACTCGGCTCCGAGCCCGTGCCCGCCCTCGATCTCGAACCACTGATCGACGAGGCCCGAGACGGAGTGGCCGATCACGAGGGCGACGGCCTCGACGGCGACGAGGCCGGCCATGATCCCGCCCGCGACCGTGAACGGAACCAGGTGGGGGTCGGTCAACGCCATCATGACGGGAGGGTCCGGCGGATCGCGAGGAGCCGCTTGTCGATCTCGCTCGACCGGTGGAGGCGGTCGAGTTCGTCGAGATCGTCGGAGGCCGGGGCGGAGGGCAGGCCGGTGAGCCGGTCGATGGCCCGGAGGGGGCCGTCGAGGCCGCGGCGGGGCTTGCGCTCCTCGCTGCCGTAGCCCTTGAGGTCGCCCGCCTCGGGACTGGGCCGGCGCAGGAGCGCAACCCGGTGCTCGGCGTCGCGCCGGGCCGCGTTGGCGGCGTCGAAGGCGCTCTGGGCCGTCGCCATCCGCTCGGCGACGTCCTGCAGGGACGCGTCGAGGGCGCCGATCTGGGTTTCGAGATCGATCTGCCGGGCGATCCCGGCGCGCGCGGCATCCTCCCGGTCGTGCTGGAGGGCGGTGGCGATCTTCGCCGCGAGGCCCGCCACCTCGGCGGCGAGCTGGCCCCGGCGCTGCTCGATCCGGAACGCCTCGGCCTGGATGCGGCCGAGATCGGTGCGGGCCTCGGCGATGACCTCGTCGATCTCGCGCAGGGCCTGATCGGCGACGCCCTGCGGGTCACGGTTCTCGAGCCGATCGAGGGCGGCGTTCGACGCACCGGCGATGATGCGCCCGACCCGGGTCAGGATGGTCTCGGTCATGGTTGTCTGCTCCTCGATCGGTGCGTGCAGGGCGACGCCGGCATGGAGGGTGAGCGTCTCGCCCACGATGATCAGCCGTGCGGCTGAGACCTCGCGCCAGGGGCCGTCGTAGCCCTCGACGCGGTAGGACAGGGTGCGGCGGCCCGCGAGGGTGAGGATGCTGACCTGCGACGGGCCTTTGACGGAGAACAGCTTCTCGTCGAGGGGGATCGCATCGACGCCATCGGGACTGTCGCCGAGGTGCTGGGCGTAGTCGCGGATTCCGAGGGTCACGAACCGCGACGGCAGGCCCGTCTCGGCGCGCACCTGCTGATAGGCCAGCTCCGTGAGGATCACGACATTGGCACGCAGCCGATGCCGAGCGCGAATTTCGTCGAGGATGACGAGCATCCGCCGGTAGGCCGCGAGCAGGTCGTGGAAGGCCGCGACGTCGCCGGCCCCGGGCAGGAGGCGGTAGACGATTCGCGACGGAAGCGTACCGGATCTGGCCATGCAGAGAAGTTAAAACACCGATCCGGTGTTTTCAAGGGAATGGGCGCCTTCGACCTGCGCAGACCGATCCTCGTCCCCGGCCGTGCGTCCAGAGCGGCGACCGGTTCGGTCGACCCCGACCGAGTCGAAGCCTGCATCTTGACCGGGATCGCGCCCACGATAACGCTCGCAGAAGTAGAATTTTGCAAGGCCCTTGAACCCGCCCCCCGAACATCGACACGATGGCCGTTCGGGACGCCGGCGTCCGCCGGCGCGCCGGGGTGGACGAAGTTTTGCTTGCGGGCTGGCCCATGGATCTCAACGGCGTCACATCCGTCATCACCCCGGGACCGGCCGACGCGCTGCCCGACTGGCAGGCCGGCGATGCGTGGCTGGCGGGTGGAACCTGGCTGTTCTCGCAGCCGCAACCGCAGCTCGGCCGGCTGATCGACCTCGCCGGCCTGGGCTGGCCGACGCACGCGGTCTCGGACAGCGGCCTGACCCTGTCGGCGACGGGCACCATCGCGGAGCTCGACCGGCTGGACCTGCCGCCGGCCTGGGTCGCCTCGCCCCTCGTCGGGCAGTGCTGCCGGGCGCTGCTCGGCTCGTTCAAGATCTGGAACACGGCGACCGTCGGCGGCAACCTCTGCATGGCCCTGCCGGCCGGGCCGATGATCGCCCTGACGGCCGCCCTCGATGGCGTCTGCACCATCCGTATGCGGGGCGGGGGCGAGCGGCACCTCGCCGTCCCCGACTTCGTCCTCGGCCCCGAGCGGACGGCGCTGCAACCGGGCGAACTCCTGCGCAGCGTCGCCCTGCCGGTGGCAGCCCTGTGCCGGCGGACCGCGTTCCGACGCATCTCCCTGAGCCCGAACGGCCGCTCCGGCGCGCTGCTGATCGGGACGCGGGACGGCGCGGGGGCGTTCGTCCTGACCGTGACGGCGGCGACGCGCCGCCCGGTGCGGATCGCGTTCGACGCCGTGCCCGATGCGCAGGCCCTGCGGGAGCGGATCCTGGCGGCGATCCGCGACCCGGACTGGTACGACGACGTCCACGGCACGCCGGATTGGCGGCGTCACGTCTCCCTCTTCCTCGCAGAAGACATCCGGCAGGAGTTGACCCGATGATCCTGACCGTCAATGGGCAGGCACAGGACGCCGCGCCGCGGCCCGGCCAGTGCCTGCGGACCCTTCTGCGGGAGCTCGGCTGGTTCGGGGTCAAGAAGGGCTGCGATGCGGGCGATTGCGGCGCCTGCACCGTGCATCTCGACGGCGAGCCGGTGCATTCCTGCCTCCTGCCCGCCTTCAGGGCCGAGGGACGCACCGTCACCACCATCGAGGGCCTCGGCGGCCCCTGCGCCCCCGGCGGCGGACCGGCCGAGCACCTCCACCCGATGCAGGACGCCTTCCTCGAGGCGCAGGGCTTCCAATGCGGCTTCTGCACGCCCGGGATGATCATGACGGCGGCGGCCCTGGACCAGGGCCAGCGGCAGGATCTCGACACGGCCCTGAAGGGCAACCTCTGCCGCTGCACCGGCTACCGCGCCATCCGCGACGCGGTGGCGGGCACCCGCCATGCCGAGGCGCCCCAGACCTGCGCGGACCCCGTCGGACGCAACCTTCCCGCACCGGCGAGCCGCGGCGTCGTCTCGGGGACGGCCGCCTACACCCTCGACGTCGCGGTACCGGGGGTGCTGCACCTGAAGATCCTGCGCTCGCCCCACGCCCATGCGCGCATCCTGCGGATCGACCGGCACGCGGCGCTGGCCGTTCCGGGCGTGGCGGCGGTGTTCACCCACGCAGACGTGCCGCAGCGCCGGTTCTCGACGGGCCGGCACGAAAACCCGGCCGACGATGCGCCCGATACTCTGATCCTCGATCCCGTCCTGCGCTTCGTCGGCCAGCGGGTGGCCGCCGTGGTGGCCGAGACCGAGGCCGCCGCGGAGGCCGGCGTCCAGGCCCTCGTCGTCACCTACGAGACGCGGCCGGCCCTCCTCGATCCGGACGCGGCGCTCCGCCCGGACGCCCCCCTGGTGCACGATCCCGAGGACAGAGCCCCGAACGACCGCGATCCGCCGCCCCCGGGGGCGGACGCACCGCCGCTCCTGCCCCATCCGAACCTCGCGGCCGAGGCCCACGGTGCCATCGGCGACGTCGAGTCGGGGTTCGCGCAAGCCGACCTGATCCACGAGGCGGAGTACGTCTCCCAGCGCGTGCAGCACGCGCATCTGGAGACCCACGGTGCCGTGGGCTGGATCGACGCGGATGGCCGGCTCGTGCTGCGCTCCTCGACGCAGGTGCCGTTCCTGACCCGGGATGCCCTCTGCGCCCTGTTCGACCTCGACCGGGCCGCGGTCCGCGTCCTGTGCGGCCGGGTCGGCGGAGGCTTCGGCGGCAAGCAGGAGATGCTGACCGAGGACCTCGTCGCCCTGGCGATCCTCAGGACCGGACGGCCGGTGCAGTGGGAGCTGACCCGCGAGGAGCAGTTCACCGCCGCCACCACGCGCCATCCCATGCGGGTGCGGGTGCGGATGGGCGCCCGGGCCGACGGCACCCTGACGGCGATCCAGCTGACGGTGCTGTCCGACACCGGCGCCTATGCCAACCATGCCGGCGGCGTGCTGCATCACGGCTGCAACGAGAGCATCGCCGCCTACAACTGCCCGAACAAGCGGGTGGACGGCTACAGCGTCTACACGAACACCCTGCCGGCGGGCGCGTTTCGCGGCTACGGCCTCAGCCAGACGATCTTCGCCGTGGAATCGGCCGTGGACGAATTGGCGCGCGGGCTCGGCCTCGATCCCTTCGCCATGCGCCGCCGCAACGCCGTGCGGCCGGGCGACCCGATGGTTTCCACCAGCCTCGAGCCCCACGACGTCGCGTACGGCTCCTACGGCCTCGACCAGTGCCTCGACCTCGCTCGGGCCGCCCTCGCCGAAGCCGCCCTCGCGGAGGATCCGGGCGCCCGCCCGCCGGGGTCGGACTGGTGCGTCGGCGAGGGCATGGCCATGGCGATGATCGATACGATTCCGCCGCGCGGCCACTTCGCCCACGCGCGGATCCGCCTCGACGGGGACGGCTACGCCCTGGCGGTGGGCACGGCCGAATTCGGCAACGGCACCAGCACGGTCCACGCCCAGATCGCCGCGCAGGCCCTCGCCACCACGCCCGACCGCATCCGCCTGATCCAGGCCGACACCGACGCCGTCCTCCACGACACGGGCGCCTACGGAAGCACCGGGATCGTGGTGGCGGGTCAGGCGAATCTTCGCGCGGCGACGGCCCTGGCCGACGCCCTCGTGCAGGCGGCCGCCGCCCGGATGGGCGTCGCCCCGGAGCACTGCCGCCTGGCGGGCGAATGCGTGGAGACGCCCGCCGGCCCGGTTCCGCTCACCGCCCTCGCGCCCCTGGAGGCGCGGGCCGAGACCGACGGCAGTCCGCGCTCGGTGGCCTTCAACGTCCAGGCGTTCCGCGTCGCCGTGCACCCGATGAGCGGCGAGGTGCGGATTCTCGCGAGCATCCAGGCCGTGGATGCCGGCGTGGTGATCAACCCGATGCAGTGCCGCGGCCAGGTCGAGGGCGGGGTGGCGCAGGCGCTGGGCGCGGCGCTCTACGAGGATTACCGCCTCGACCACGAAGGCGGCGTCCTCACGCGGACGTTCCGCAACTACCACATCCCGGCCTGCGCCGACGTACCCGACACCCGGGTGCTGTTCGCCGAGACCCACGACCGCATCGGGCCGCTCGGCGCCAAGTCCATGAGCGAATCGCCCTACAACCCCGTCGCCCCGGCGCTGGCCAACGCGATCCGCGACGCGACGGGCGCGCGCCTCACCGCGACGCCGTTCGCGCCGGACCGGATCTTTCGTCAGGTGATGGCGGCGGTCGCGGAGCGGGAGCGCGCCGCGCCGTGATGCCGGTCAGGCCGTCCTTTCAGAAAAGATCGCCTTCTTGACGATGGCGTGGACACCCCAATTGCCGTCCACCACCTGGGTGATCCCGAAATCGACGGCGATGGACATGAGCGAGATGGCCTCGTCCTCGGTCAGCCCCTTCGCGTGCATGAGGAAGGAGCGCATCTTGCGGAAGGCGTCGCGCATGGCGAGGTCGAGGGAGGATTTCTGGAAGATCGCACTCTGCGCTTCCGGACCGAGGTCGCGCAGGTAGTTCGGATAGCTGAAGCCCGATAGCACCCACTCGTCGCGCGTCTCGATCATCGGGAAATCGAGGGCTTCGAGGGGCGTGCCGGCGAGAGCGGCCTTCTTGTGCAGGATGAATTGGAAGGTGCCCGTGAGCGAGCACTCGATCGCCGTGCCGCAGAGCTCGGAATCGCCCTGGCTGGCATGGGGATCGCCCACCGAGAACAGGGCGCCGGGCACGGCCACGGGATAATACATGGTCGCACCCTTGCCGATGCGCCAATTGTCGATGTTGCCGCCAGTGTAGCTCGGCGGGATCGAGTTCACCATGTCGGCCTCGGCCGGCGCGAGGCCCATGGTGCCGAAATGCGGACGGATCGGCACCCGGATTCCCTTGAGCACGTCGTAGGTGCGCTTGGTTTTGGTGTGATCGACGGGAAGGCCCGGGTAATCGATGATCGAGTGCAGCACCCCGTCGGGGTCGGTGACGCCGGGCCAGGGAAAGCTGTAGACCGCCTTGGCCCAGTCCCGCTCGCCGCCGGCATCGACCTCGTAGATGGTGACGATCTCGCGCTTCTTGCCCTCCAGCATGTCGTTGTAGTGGTAGCCCCACCACGCCGCCGCGTTGCTGCCGAAGGTCGAGCCCTTGAACTTCGGGTTGGCGGAGGGGCGCGGCGCCACGTCGAGGATGCGGACTTCGAGGACGTCGCCGGGCTCGGCGCCCCGGATCGCCACGGGCCCGGTGCAGATATGGACGCCGAGGCCGCCGCCCGGACCGAGCTTGGCATCCTCGGGGCCGGCGCCCCGGCGGGCGACGCCCTTCTTGTCCTTGGTCCAGAGGAATACGCTCTCGGCGCCCGGATCCCCCGTGACCATGCGTTCGGCGTCGTCGTTGGCATGGTGGGTCAGCGTCTCGATGGTGACGTAATCGCCCGACGCGATCTCGATACGGGGTTTCAGGGTCTTGCTGAAATAGCCCCAATGCACCGTCTCCGCCGTGGCGGGCAGGTGGTGGGCGGCGTGCGCCGCGCTCGTACGACCAGCCTCGGCCACGGCGGGACTCACCAGGGAGAGCCCGCCGGCCGCCAGGGCGGCCGCGCCCCCGGACGCGACGAAACCGCTCTTCAGGAAGGCTCGCCGTTCGGGTTGCATGTCACGCCGGTAGCGCAGGCGATGCTCCGCGAAGGCGGCGCAGGTCGGGTCGTCGCCAAGGCACATCTCGTCTCTCCGAAGCTGGGGCGTCCGGAGCCGTGTACGCAAGGGCGCGGCCAAGCTCCACCGGCGATCAAGCGGTGCCTCCCGGTTCGGCCGCGGCCCGGTAGGTGCGCCACCCGCCGTACCGGGTGATCTCCGGGGCCTCCGCGACGGCGTGCGCCTCGCAGAGGAAGCCCGGAACCGCTCTTCCGTCGGCCAGGGCGATCCGGCCGATCCCCAGGGGTGCGGGGATCGCGGCGACGAAGCGGCCGAAGGCCTCCGGCGGCAGCGTCCAGATCTCGACCGCGATCCCGGGTCCGTCGAAACCCGGGTCGCGCACGAGGCCGGGCTTGGCGGGCTCGGTGTGCGGCAGGACGTAGAGGCGGTAGTCGGACTTGGTCCGGGTCTTCTCCAACAGGGTCGCGCCGAGGGCGAGCAGCTCGCCGTTGAGGGGGAGGCCGGACAGATGCGCCCCCACCACCGCGAGGGCGACGCCGGCGTGGCCGGGCTCCGGGCGGCGGACGAAGTCCGGCACGGCCCCGGCGCGGTCGCGCCCCAGGCCGCACGCGGCCCCCCGGTGGAGGGCATCGGCCATCGGTCCCAGGGCATCGTCGCTGCCGCCGGGGCCGACCAGGGTGACGCCAAGGGGCAGGCCGTCGCCCCGGAACCCCGCCGGCACCGCGATGGCGGCGAGGCCGAGCAGGTTGGCGAAGTTGGTGTAGAGGCCGAGCCGGCTGTTGAGCGCGACGGGGTCGTCGCGCATGGCGGCCACCGTGTAGATCGTCGGCGTCGTCGGCAGGAGCAGGATGTCGAGGCCGGAAAACAGGGCGTCCGCCTCGCGCTTCAGGGCCTCGAACCGGTAGCGGCCGCGAAAGGCGTCGACGGCGCTGAACGCCCCGGCGGAGGCGACGATGGCGCGCACGCTCGGATCGAAATCGTCGGCGTTCGTGCCGAAGAACGTCTCGACCGCCGCGAGGCGCTCGGCCACCCAGGGGCCGCCGTAGAGGAGGTCGGCGATGGCACGCAGGGGGGCGTAGTCGAACGCGACGGGCGTGCCGCCCAGGGCTTCGAGCCGGGCGACGGCCGCGTCGTAGAGGCGCTCGGCCTCGGTGTCGCCGAAGAATTCGCGATCCGCCCCCGTCAGCACCCCGAAGCGCGGGGCGGACGGCAGGGACACGGGCGTGATGCGCCGGGCGTAGATGTCGCTCCCGTCGAACCCCTCGGCGATCCGTCGGATCTCGATCCCATCCGCGACGCACGGGGCGAACACGGTGATGCAATCGAGGCTGCGACAGGCCGGAACGAGGCCGGTGGTGGAGACGAGACCCGGCGTCGGCTTGATGCCCACGAGATTGTTGAAGGCGGCCGGGACCCGGCCGGAGCCGGCGGTGTCGGTGCCGAGGGAGAAGCAGGCCAGCCCCGCCGCCACCGCCACCGCCGAGCCCGAACTCGACCCCCCGGAGATGTGGTCGGGCGAGAAGACGCTGCGGGGTGCGCCGTAGGGGGATCGGGTGCCGTTGAGGCCCGTGGCGAACTGGTCGAGGTTGGCCTTGCCGATGACGAGGGCGCCGGCCGCCTTCAGCCGCGCGATCACGTGCGCGTCCTGCGCCGGCTCGAACGCGAAGGCCGGGCAGGCCGCGGTGGTGGGCAGGCCGGCGACGTCGATGTTGTCCTTCACCGCGAAGGGCACACCCCAGAGCGGCAGGGAATTCGGCTCGGGGTGGCGCGCCATCAGGGCACGGGCCGCCGCGATCAGGTGTTCGCGGGGGACGGGCGTGATGAAGACGGCCGGGTCGGGACAGGCCGCCATACGGTCGGATACGCGGGCGGCGAGGTCGGCCGGGCTCAGGTCTCCGGCGGCGTAGCGTGCACGCAGGGCCGCGAGGGTCAGGACCGGCGGCAGGCCGTCATCCACGCGCGGATCGTAAGTCGCATTGTTGTGCTCACCACGATGCATCCCTGCCTCCTTTGTATACACGGCGCGACACGTCACCGGACGCCGCCTTGCCCGCGATGCGTTCCCCGCTTCCCCGTGAGCAAGCCCGTTGCCAAGGCGCCTCAGCCGGGCGTGCCCGCGTAGCGCGATGCAGGTCCATGGGCGGACGGGTCGCCGGGCGTATCTCCGGGCGCATCTCCGACCTGCTCGGCGAAGCGCTGGATCAGCCAGCGCCCTGCGGGTCCGGGCGGCCGGTCGGTGCGGTGGATCGCCGTGAAGGGCAGGCGGCGGCGCTTCGCCTCCGGCATCCGCAATTCGACGAGGCGTCCCGCCGCGAGATCCGCCCGCACCATGTGGGCCGGCATGCTCCCCCAGCCGATCCCGGCGAGCAGCAGGGTGTGCTTCGAGCCGAGGTCGGAGAGCCGCCAGGTGCGGGTGGCGATCACGCCGAATTCCTGCCCGTCCGAGAGCGGCGAGCGGTCGGCGATCACGAGTTGGACATGCTCGCGGGCCTGGCCCGGCGGGGCGCCGTCCGCCCGCGCGAGGGGGTGCGACGGGGCCGCGACCGGCAGCATCTCGACGTCTCCGACGGCGATGTGTTCGAGGGGATCGCTCGTCTTGTCCCAGATCTCAACGCCGATGCCGATGACGGCCTTGCCGCTGGCGACGCAGTGCTGGACCGCCCCCAGGGCCTCGACGTTGAGGCGCAGCGCCACCGTCGGAAACCGTGCCTGGAACGCCTTCAGGGCATCGACGAGACGGTCGCCCGGCATCAGCACGCTGACGGCGAGGCTGACCTCGGCCTCCAGCCCGCCGAGCAGGCCGTTCACCTTGGCGCGCAGGGCATCGAGACTGTGAGCGACGGTGCGGGCCTCGGCCAGCACGGCACGCCCCGCCTCGGTGAGTTGCGGCTTGCGGGTCGAGTCCCGATCGAACAGCGGCAGGCCGAGCTGCTGCTCGAGGTTGGCGATCCCGTAGCTGATCACCGAGGTGGCGCGGTTGAGCCGCCGGCCCGCCGCCGCGAAGCTTCCGGCCTCCACGACGCACAGGAACACGCGCAGCTGATCGAGGGTCGGGATTCCGGCCGTCCGCATGTCGTTTCCCCGCCCATCGCCTCACACACGGCACAACGGCGCCGGGCGGGTCTTCGCAAGCAAGGGGAGCGCCGGTTCCAAAGAAGGCGAAGCCGACGCGACGAAGCCGGTCCCCGTAAGGACCGGCTTCGTCGCGTCGGCGTGTTCGTGCGCGGATCAGCGCGCGGTGCGCGACCGGATTGCGGGGTGGGGCGCCCGGAGCGACCCGGTGGTGGCGACGTCCGCCCCCACCACCCAAGCCGGGACCGCTCCGTCGAGGCGGTGCCGGTCGTTCGCAGGCGCCCCCGCGACGCCGCCCGGCGCCGTGACGGCCGGAATGCCGGCGGGGGCCGTGTAGCTCTGGGCGGACGCGGCGCCGGTCAGACCGGCGACGGCCGTGAGGGCGAGGACCGACAGGGTGAGGATACGGGACATGATGGGCTCCATCGGTTCGGTGTGCCGACGCTGGCCGGCTTCTGATGGAGCGAAGATGGACCCGGACCGCCCTCCGAAAAACCCGAAAAGACCCGATGGAAACGTTCGATGAAATCGAAAAGGCCGGGATCCGAAAGGTCGGATCGAGAAGGCCTGAATCTCAGTGATGCCCGGCCATGTGCCGGCCGATGGTGCCGGCCTCGGCCGCGGCCGCCGGGGTCTCGTAGACGAGGCGCCCGTCCGACATCACCAGGATGCGGTCGGACAGTTCCAGGATCTCGTCGAGGTCCTCGCTGATCAGCAGCACCGCCGCCCCGGCATTGCGCGCGGCGACGATCCGGTTGCGGATCTCGGAGACCGCCGCGAAGTCGAGGCCGAAGCACGGATTGACCACGATGAGGAGATCGACGGGATCGGTGAGCTCGCGCGCCAGCACGGCCCGCTGCACGTTGCCGCCCGACAGGGTCGCGATGGGGGCCTCGGCGGAGGCCGTCTTCACCTTGAACCGGGCGATCAGCTCCCTGGCCCGGGCCGCCATGGCACGCTTGTCGAGCCACAGGGTCGGGGGGCCGCCGGCCGCGTCGCCGCGCCGGTCGAAGGCGCGGAAGGCGAGGTTCTCGGACACCGACATGCGGGGCGCGCAGGCGTTGCGCAGGGGCTCCTCCGGGATGAACCGGACCTTTCGCGATCGACTCTCGGAACGGGTGCCGGAATAGGGTGCGCCCGCGACGATCACCCGACCGGCGGTGGCGCGGATCTGCCCGCCGAGCACGTCGGCGAGTTCCTTCTGGCCGTTGCCGGAGACGCCGGCGATGCCCACGATCTCCCGGGCGCGCACCCGCAGGCTGTCGATGGCGATGTGGCGCAGGCCGGACGGGTCGGTGGCGGTGACGCCCTCGACCCGGAGCACCTCGCGGCCCGCGTCCGCGTCGCCGATCCGGGCCGCGAGGGTCCGCACGGTCCGCTCGCCGATCATCAGCGCCGCCATGTCGTCGCGCGAGAGCGTCCCGACGGCACCGCCGCCGACGAGGCGGCCCCGGCGCAGGACGCTCAAGGACCGCGCGAAGGTCTCGACCTCGTGGAACTTGTGGCTGATCATCAGCACGGTGAGGTCGCCGCGGTCGGTCATGGCGCGCAGCAGGCCCAGCACCTCCTCGGCCTCGGCCGGCGTCAGCACCGAGGTCGGCTCGTCGAGGATGAGGAACCGGGCCTCGAGGTAGAGCTGCTTGACGATCTCGAGCTTCTGCTTCTCGCCCGCCGCCAGCTCCGCCACGGGCCGGTCGAGGTTCAGGCGGAACGGCATCCGGTCCATGAAATCCGCCAGCACGGCGCGCTGGGCCTTCCAGTCGAGGATCGCCGGCGCGTCGGCGCGCGCGATGACGAGGTTCTCGGCGCCCGTGAGGGACGGCACCAGGGTGAAGTGCTGGTAGACCATGCCGAGGCCGCGCGCCTGCGCACCCTTCGGATTGGTGATCTCGGCCTCGCGCCCATCGACCAGGACCGTGCCCGCGGTCGGGGCGTAGAAGCCCATCACGCACTTGACGAGGGTCGACTTGCCGGCGCCGTTCTCGCCCAGCAGGGCGTGGAAGCCGCCCCGCTCGATCTTCATGGAGACGTCGTCGAGGGCCGCATGCGCGCCGAAGCGCTTCGTCATGCCGATGGTCTCGATGCCGATGGCGCGGGGCAGGGCGGGGGTGCTGTCCATGGTGCTCAGCCCATGGCCCGGAGAAGCGCCTCGGACGTGGCGACGGCGCCGAAGACGCCGCCCTGCATGGTCACCATCTTCAGGGCCGCCGCGTGGTTGCCGGGATCGGTGGCCGCGGTGGCGTCGGAGACGATGACGCATTCGAAGCCGCGGTCGTTGGCCTCGCGCATCGTGGTGTGGACGCAGACATCCGTGGTGATGCCGGTGAGGATGAGGTTGCGGATCCCGCGCGCGTTGAGGATCAGTTCGAGGTCGGTGGCGCAGAACGAGCCCTTGCCGGGCTTGTCGATCACCGGCTCGCCCGGCTCCGGCGCCAGCTCCGGAATGATCTCCCAGCCGGGCTCGCCCCGCACCAGCACCCGGCCGCAGGGTCCCGGATCGCCGATGCCGGCCCCGATGCGGCGCGAGCGCCAGCGCTTGTTGGCGGGCAGATCCGCCAGATCCGGCCGGTGCCCCTCGCGGGTGTGGATGACGGGAAAGCCCCGTTCGCGCGCGGCGGCGAGGAGCCGGGCGATCGGACCGATCGGCGCGCGGGTGAGGGCGAGGTCGTAGCCCATGGCGTCGACGTAGCCGCCGACGCCGCAGAAATCCGTCTGCATATCGATGACGACGAGGGCCGTGGTCTCGGGGCGAAGGCTGCCGTCGTAGGGCCAGGGGTACGGCTCGGCGGCCGCATAGGTGCCCCCGGCCGAAGTTTGTGCGCCCACGGAGGAGGCCTCCACGCCCATGGGAGAGCCCACGCTCATTCGGCCGCCTCGCGGGCGCCCGGCGCCAGCGCCTCGCCGTAGGACCGCGTCGGCGCGGGAAAGCCGCAGCCCGTGCCGTCGACGACCTGGACCTGATCCTCCCACGGCACGCGGTACCGGCCGGCGGCCAGATCGTGCATGTAGGTGTAGGGGCAATCCTGCGCGCCCCCCTTCACCGCCGTGTAGCCGCGGTGGCCGAGCTGGTAGATGTTGTTCTCGACCCCCCAGTGGATGCGCGCCTCGCGCACGAGGTCGGGCCGCACCTCGGCCGTGATGATCTCGTCGACGCGGCCCGTGGTGCCGTGGGCGATGATCGCGCCGTCGAAGTTGCAGATCATGCCCTCGCCCATGGAATCGAAGGCGCCGTCGGAGCCGCACAGGCAGACGTTGGCGGTGACCATGAGGTTCGAGAACGCGTTCGCCTGATTGGTGAAACGCCACGACTCGCGGATCGGCGCGGTGTAGCCGGCCGTGCGGATCATGATCTCGGCGCCCTTGTAGGCGCATTCGCGGGCCATCTCGGGGAACATGCCGTCGTGGCAGATGATGAGGCCGAGTTTCGCGCCCTTCGGCCCGTCGATCACCGGGATGCCGAGGTCACCCGGCTCCCACGGCTCCACCGGCACCCAGGGGTGCATCTTGCGATAGGTGAGCTTCACCGCGCCCCCGTCGTCGATGATCAGGCCGGTGTTGTAGGGATTTCCGTGCGGGTTGAACTCCATGATGGAGAAGCAGCCCCAGATCCGGTGCTCGCGGCAGGCCGCCTGGAACGCCGCGACCTCGGGGCCATCCACCCGGCACATGATCTCCGGGTTGGTGTCCATCGACAGGCCGTGCAGGGCGTATTCGGGGAACACCACGAGATCCATGGTTCCGAGGTTCGCGCGCGCCTTGGCCACCATGGCGACGACGCGGTCCGTCTGGGCCGTCAGATCGGCCTTCGTGACCACCTTGGGCAATTGCAGCTGCACGAGGCCGATGACGACGCCGTCGGGCGACTTGTTCAGTCCGCCGAGTCCGTTCATGCGAGAGCCTACTTCGAGAGGGACAGTTCGCCCGGTGCGCCGGCCAGCGCCCGGTCGGGCGACGCGGTGGCGATCAGCAGGGCGAGGGTGAGGACGTAGGGCGCGGCGTAGAACAGGTAGTAGCCTTGGCTGACGCCGACCGATTGCAGGGCCGGCCCCAGGGCCCCGGCGCCGCCAAACAGCAAAGCCGCGCCGAAGCACGCCAGCGGGTTCCAGCGGGCGAAGATGACGAGGGCCACCGCCATCAGGCCCTGGCCCGACGACACGCCCTCGTTCCACGAACCCGGATAGTACAGCGACAGGTAGGCGCCCCCGATCCCCGCCAGGGCACCGCCGGTGGCCGTCGCGTACAGGCGGACGCGGTCGACGTCGTAGCCCATGGCCCGTGCGGCGTCGGCACTGTCACCGACAACGCGCACGATCAGGCCGGCCTTGGTGTTGCGGAACGCCCACCACAGGAACACCGACAGGGCCGCGCCCGCGAGGAACAGCACGTTCACCTGCAGGGCCGCCTGCACCTGGGGCAGGCTCGACCAGAACCCGATGGGAATGGCCGGGAGCGGCGGGGCCGAGGGTTGGATGAAGGGCTTGCCGAGGAAGAAGGCGAGACCTGAGCCGAACAGCATCAGGGCGATGCCCACCGCCACGTCGTTGACTCGGGGCAGGCGGCAGACGAACCCGTGCAGGAGGCCGAACGCGGCGCCCGCCAGGGCGGCGACCGCCACGCCTGCCCAGGGCGAATTGGTCAACACGGCGGTGCCGTAGGCGGACATGGCCCCGAAGACCAGGGTTCCCTCCAGCCCGAGATTGATCCGCCCCGAGCGCTCGGTGATGGTCTCACCGAGGCTGACGAACAGGAACGGCGTCGAGACGCGGATCGCCCCGCCGATCACCGCGATCAGGACGGACCAGAGACCGAGATCCTCGCTCATCGCCCACCCCTCATGCCGGCCCCGCGGGGGTCGATCCCCGTGCCGTCTCGCGCTCGGTTGCCCGGGATTTGGCCGCCCAGAGATGCGGGTTGAACAGCTTGAACCGGCCGTAGAGCGTTTCGCTCATGAGCACGACGAGGAAGAGCAGGCCCTCCAGCACCAGGACGGTGGCGTCGGGGAGCTGCATTCGCCGCTGGATCAGGCCGCCCGAGGCCTCGATGCCGCCGAGCAGGAAGGCCACCGGCACGATGGCGATGGGGTTCTGCCGGGCGAGGAACGCCACGAGGATGCCGGTGTAGCCGTAGCCGGCTGCGAGCGTGCCGTTGGCGGTGCCCTGCACGGCGACCACCTCGAAGAAGCCGGCGAGCGCCGCGAAGGCGCCGCCCAGGGCCGTGAAGCCGACGATGAGCCGGCCGACGGGCAGTCCCTGGATCTGCGCCGCCCGCACGTTGCCTCCGGCGATGCGGGCCGCGAAGCCGAGGGTCGTCCGGTCCATGAGCAGGTAGGCGGCCAGGCACGCGATCACGCCGCAGCCCAGCCCCCAATGCACGCCGATCCCCGGCATCGGACCGAGCATGAAGGCCTCGCCCACCGGCAGGGTCGAAGGCTTGTTCAGGCTCGTCGGATCGCGCAGCGGACCCTCTATGAGATGGTTGGCGACCGCGATGGCGATGTAGGACAGGAGCAGGCTGGAGATGGTGGCGTTGACGCCGCGATAGGCCTGGAGCCAGCCCACCGCACCGATCCAGACCGCTCCGACGAAGGCCGCCGCCAGCGCCATCAGGGGGATCGCGAGCGGCACCGGCAAGGCGGCGAGGGGCTGGGCGGCGGCCGCCGCGGCGAGGCCGCCGAGCACGATGGCGCCCTCGCCGCCGATCACCACGAGACCGAGCCGGGCGGGGAGGGCGACGCACAGGGCGGCGAACAGCAGGGGCGCAGCGCGCTGCAGGCTGTTGCCGAGCGCGAAGGCCGAGCCGAAGCCGCCGCGCCAGACGATCTCGACGAGTTGGACCGGCGACTTGCCCATGGCGGCGAGGAAGACACCGAACAGCACGAAGCCCGTCACGGCGGCGGCCACGGGAATCGCCACCGCCTCCGCGCGGCGCGCCAGCCAGGCGCGGACCTGGAGGCCGGTCGAGGGGCGCGCCGGGGCGGCGCTCAGCTCCGAAGGGGCGGCCTGCGCGACCACGCGTCAGGGTCTCCCGTGTGCGATCGGGGACGTCACCCGAGACCCGATCGGCCCGGCGCTCATACCGAGCCCTTCACGCCGGCGACGAGGTAGTTGGTGCTCTCGAGTTCGGGCGCCTTCTCCGGGTAGGCTTGGCCGGCGGCCAGGATTTCCTTCCCGGTGTTGTCCTTGAGCGGCCCCTTGATGATGGCGTAGCCGCCCGTCATCATCTCGGCCTTGACCGCGTCGGCATTCTTGCGAGCCGCCTCGCTCACGCCGGGGCCGTAGGGGCTCATCTTGACGTAGCCGTCCGCGAGCCCGCCGCGCACGAAGTTCTGCGGCACGCGGCCGGCCTGCATCGCGGCGATGAAGTCCTTGTAGATCGGCAGCCAGTTCCACTCCGCGCCGATGAGATACTTCTGCGGGGCGAGCGGCGACTGGTCGACGTGGTAGCCGCAGACGAAGGCCCCGCGCCGGGAGGCGGTCTCGACCACCACCTTCGGGCTGTCGACGTGGCAGGTGACGACGTCGGCGCCGCCGTCGATGAGCGCGTTTGCGGCCTCGGCCTCCTTGACCGCGAGCGACCACTCGCCGGTGAAGATGACCTGACAGGTGATGGACGGATCGACGCTCTGGGCCCCGAGCAGGAAGGCGTTGATGTTGTTCAGCACCTGCGGGATCGGCTTGGCGCCGACGAAGCCGAGCTTCTTCGACTTCGACGCATGCGCCGCCACGATCCCGTTGAGGTACTGGCCCTGGGCGATGTAGCCGAAGTACGAGCCTGCGTTCTTCGGATCCTTGTCCGTCCAGAGGCCGCCGCAATGCCGGAACTGGATCTTGGGGTTCTTCTTCGCCTGGGCGAGAAGATACGGACTGTAATAACCGAACGAGGTGGGGAACAGCAGCGTCGCCCCGTCGAGGTTGATCATGCTCTCCATGGTCTTCTCGACGGCGTTGGTCTCGGGGACACGCTCCTCCTCGGTGATTTCGAGGCCCGGCATACCCTTGAGCGCCTTCGCGGCCTGGGCGTGGGCTTGGTTGTACCCGTAATCGTCCTTGGGCCCGACGTAGATGAATCCGACGGTCAAGGCACCGGCGGCCCGCGCACGACCGGAGGGCAGGAGCCCGAGCGACAGGGCGCCGGCTCCGGCGAGAAGATGTCTGCGAGAGAAAGGGCGTGCGGTCACGGCATCCGTTCCATTCGACTCGCATGGTTGCGATGGAACGAAACCTAAGCCGTACCCCAATGGAGAGAAAGCCAAGACTTTCGGCAGTGCGATGATGGCCTTTGCTCTACGCGCATCAGCAATTGGACAGACCAGGCGCTCAAAATGACGGCCGTGTATGCACGGTTTTTGGCCACGCAAGGGACCCGCTTCCAGTTCCGTCGAAGGGCGTCCGGAAATGGAAGGGCCGGCAGGCCTATGGAAGCCGCCGGCCCAAACCGAGACGAGGATCGATGTCTCTCACACGCGGACTTCCACGCCGTCGCGCACGTCACGCAGACCGGTTGCGGGATCGGCTGCCTTCAGCGCCCGCGCTGCGGCAGGGCGCCCCTCACCGAACCGGTGACGTCCGCATCCGCAGCACCGGCCCGTCCGGGCACCGGGTGGGACAAGCGGCCCGTGTAGGCGTGGAAGTTCCGGTCGGCGGCCCGTCCCTCGAGGCCGCCCGGTGCGGTCGCGGCGGGAATCCCGGCCGGGGCAGTGTAGCTCTGCGCGAGAGCGGCGCTGGAAAGGGCAAGACCAAGGGCGGCGCCCACGAGGATACGTACGGTCATGGTTGGGTTCCCGAGTGCGGAGCCGCGGTCCGATAGAAGGCGGAACGGCTCGCTGAGTTCCCAGAATTTGTGCAGCAACGCATCGAAAAGCAACATTCCGTGCGCAAGGCGTGTGCATCATGTTGATGCACACCCCTTGATTCGATGTCCATCCGGTAAAAATTCGCGAGAATAAACCGAGTTCAGGCAGTTACTTGGACGCCAGTGCCGCCTTTTGTGCCAGGTCCTGCCGCCGCTGGCACGCATCTTTCGGCGGACCGCATCTCCGAGAAGCATCAGGCGACGGGAACGCTCGGCGTTCCAGGGAATGCCCACCCGGAGGGCACCCAAGGGATCGCACCGCGCGCAGGGGCACGGCGCGGGCGGGACCCGGAGCTTACGCCGGGAACACGGTCGGCCCTTCCTCAAGTACGTTGGAATCGACCCGAACGGCTTCGCTCACGGACGGATCGCGGCTCAGCCCCGCCCGATCGTCGCCTCGATCTGCCCATGGGGCTCGTCGGTCGGCAGGAACACGGTTCCGGGATTCTCCAGGCCGAACGGCGTCAGGTTGATGGGAATGTAGTGCTTGTTCGGCATGGAAAAGCCGATCTCGGCGATCTCCGGGATGGCCGCGAGGACCGCCTCTCCCATGCGGTACATGCTGTCCTGAACGCTGGCGCTGTAGGTGGTGCCGAACACGTCGATCAGGATATCGAGCACCCGCGCGTTGGTGGCCGTGGTGTCGGCGGGGGCGGCCGCCCAGGACCAGGTGGCGTCCATGGCGGTGGCGGCGATGCGGTCCGTCGCGTCCGGCAGGGTGCGGTACCCGTCGTCGACGAAGTCCGCCCAGCCCGATTGCGTGGTCTTCATGAATGTGAAGCCCCGCAGCCCTGAGCGGAGCACGCTCCCTTCGCGGCGGGCCGTCAGGGCGACGTAGCCCGTCCCGTTGCCGTCGAGGGTGAAGACGTGCCCATGCGGCGCGCCCCCGATGGAACGCCGCAGCCAGCGTGTTTCCGAACCCTCGATCCGCATCTCCTCGATCTGCGGGTACGCCTCGAGGAACGTGGCGGCGACGGCCTGGACGAAGGCCTCCGCGTCGAGGGCGAGGTTCCGGGCCGCGACCACGTTGACGATGTTCTTCACGCTGTCGGTGGCGACGCAGGCGCGGTTGTCGGCCCCGGTCCAGGCGGCGTCGAAGGCTCCCTTCATCAGCACCGTGAGGGACAGTTCACGCGGGGTGTGATGATCCCCGTCGCGAACGAGCCGCATCACCCGCACGCGGCCCTTGCCGTATTGGGAGGCGGTCAGGGGCATGGTCTTCTCTCCACGTGCGATCGGGAATCGAGGGGACGGGACGACGGTTCCGGCGTGCCCGCGGGGCGCGCCGGTGTCCTGTTCGCGCGCAACGGCGCAGCCGAGGGTTCGTCGGGGACGCTCAATGCTCGGAGGCGGCCGCCTGCCGCCGGGCCGCCGCCCGCGACGCCCCGGCACCGGCGAGGCCGTTGAAGAACAGGTTCAGGGTCACCGCCGCGATGGCGCAGAGCAGGATGCCGGATTCGAGCAGCGGGTGCAGGGCATGCGGCATCTGCCTGAAGAAGGCCGGGGCGACCAGCGGGATCATGCCGAACCCGATGGACACCGCGACGACGAACAGGTTGTTGCGATTGCGGGCGAAATCGACCGCGCCGAGGATGCGCACCCCGGTGGCGCCGACCATCCCGAACATCACCAGGCCTGCCCCGCCCAGGACGCATTGGGGCACCGCCTCCACGAGGGCTGCGAGCTTCGGAATCAGGCCGAGGCCCAGCATGATGCAGCCGCCGACGATGGCCACGTTCCGGGTCCGCACCCCGGTGACGCCCACGAGCCCGATGTTCTGCGAGAACGAGGTGTAGGGAAACGTGTTGAAGACGCCGCCCAGGATGGTGCCGAGGCCGTCGCCGCGCAGGCCCCTGGTCAGGCGCGCCTCGTCCACGGGGTCGGCGCAGATCTCGGCGAGCGCCAGGAACATCCCCGTCGACTCGATCATCACCACGATCATCACGATGCACAGGGTGACGATGGAGACGGGATCGAAGGTCGGGTACCCGAAGGCGAAGGGGCGCACCACGTCGAACCAGGACGCTTTGGCGACGTGGCCGAGATCGACCAGACCGAAGAACGCCGCCACGATCGTCCCGGCGACGATGCCGATGAGCACCGAGGCCGAACTGACGAAGCCGGTGCCGTAGCGGGTGATCGCCAGGATCACGCCGAGCACGAACGTGGCGATGGCGAGAAAGAGCGGGGCGCCGTAGTCGGGATTGCCGACCCCGCCCGCGGCCCAGTTGACGCCGACCTTCATCAGCGAGACGCCGATCACGAGGATGATCGTGCCCGTCACCACCGGCGGGAACAGTGGCAGCAGCCGTCCGACCAGGGGGCTCGCGAGGAACGCGAACAGGCCCGCGGCGATCACGGCGCCGTAGATTCCGGTCAATCCGATGGCGGGGTTGGTCCCCATGGCGACCATGGGCGTGACGGCGGCGAAGGTGACGCCCATCATCACCGGCATCCGCACCCCGACGCCGGGCAGGCCCCAACTCTGCACCAGCGTTGCGAGACCGCACGCGAACAGGTCGGCGCTCACCAGCATCGCCACCTGGTCGGGGGCGAGATTCAGGGCACGGCCGACGATCAGGGGGACGGCGACGGCGCCCGCATACATCACCAGGACGTGCTGCAGCCCGAGCAGGCCGAGGGCGACGGGGCGCACATTCGCCGCGGCCGCGGGCGGTGCGCTGCCGGTCGGGCTCAGGACGGCATCGGGCGGGGCCGCGATCGTCGTGGCGCTGTTCATGGTCGACACCTCTGCCGCGACGCGCAGATCCCTCACCGGGGATGCCGGTTCCCAGAGCGCAAACCGTGTGCCAGAGGCCGAAGCGCTTGCCTCGGGCACGGCACGTGGCCCGTTGCCTGCACCCCTCCGCCCTGCGATGCGTCACCATCGCCCGCCTCAAAGGAGACCCGGCCGTCATGCCCACGACGCTCGCAGATCTGAACGAAGCCCCGGCCACCGAATTCGTGGCGGTGCTCGGCGCCGTCTTCGAGCATGCCCCGTGGGTCGCCGAGGCGACCGCCGCGCAACGGCCCTTCGGCACCGTCGAGGCCCTGTTCGCCGCCATGCGCCGGGCGGTCGAGGGTGCCCCGGACGCCCGGCGGCAGGCTCTCCTGGCGAACCATCCCGAACTCGCCGGACGCGCCGCCCGCTCCGGGGACATCGCCCCCAATTCCATCGCCGAGCAGGCCGCGGCGGGCCTCGATCGCCTGTCGGAGACCGAAGCCGCCCGTTTCGCAGCCCTCAATGCGGCCTACCGGGACAAGTTCGGGCTGCCCTTCATCCTGTGCGTCAAGCGGCACGGCCGGACCTCCCTGCTGGCGAGTTTCGAGGCTCGGCTGGCCGCGTCGCCGGAGGAGGAGCGACGGACGGCCGAGGCCGAGGTGGTGCGGATCGCCGCGATCCGCCTGAACGCTCTGGTGACGGGCGCGGGGCCGTTGTCCACGACGGGCCGGATCTCGACCCATGTCCTCGACACCGTCCAGGGGAAGCCCGCCGCCGG
Organism: Methylobacterium sp. Leaf100; assembly: GCF_001422845.1. Classification (NCBI taxonomy): domain Bacteria; kingdom Pseudomonadati; phylum Pseudomonadota; class Alphaproteobacteria; order Hyphomicrobiales; family Methylobacteriaceae; genus Methylobacterium; species Methylobacterium sp. Leaf100. Next base: position 39,436 of record NZ_LMMW01000004.1, read on the forward strand.
GGTGGCCGTGACGCTCGTCGAGTTCATCTCGGACACGGACATTGCCGTCGTCGCCCGCGCGGTGACCAACGCGGACGGCCGCACCGACGCGCCCCTGATCCACGGGCGTCCCGTGCCGCGGGCGACCTACGAGCTCCGCTTCGCACTCGGAGACCACTTCCGGCGGATCGGGCCGGCGCTCGGCCTCGATCTGCCCGAGCCGCCGTTCCTCGACGTCGTGCCGCTGCGCTTCGGCGTCGGCGATCCGGAAGGCCATTATCACGTGCCCCTGGTGGCGACGCCCTGGAGCTATCAGACGTATCGGGGAAGTTAGCGTACCTCACCAGGTTCCCGGTCGCAGCCGGTTCTCGCCTGGAGCACGGCGGCGCAGCGGGCGTTTGGTGAGAGGCACTCGAGGCCGGGCCGGCATGGCTATTGCTGTGCTCCGATCCGCGAACCCGGCCCAGGGCCGGCGGCAGGAGCGTATCCGATGCGTCCGTCCCGAATCATCTGCCTCGGCCTTCCCATGATGGGTTGGCTCCTCGCAGGATGCCTGTTCGGCGGTGGCGTCCTCGGAGTGGCACCCGAAGCCCGGGCGCAAGCCAGCCTGACGCCTCCGGCCGGTCAATCGCGCCTCACGGCCCCGGGCGGCCTTCGCGGACGAGCGATCCGCCGCCACGGAACGCATCGTCGTCGCTGACCCGGCGGAACCGCCAGGGCCGCGTTCCGTCGCCTCGACAGAAACCTGCTCCTCCCCTTCGACTGACCTGGAAGGTACCCGATCATGCGCCTGACGATTTCGGTCCTCGCCCTGTGCGGGGTGTTCGGCCTGGCCGGCCCGGCACTCGCCCAATCCGTGGGTGCCCCGGCCGGCAGCGACCCCGCCACGGCTCCCGGCGGCACCGAGGGCCGCGCCGGCCCCCGGAACGAGCGGGAAGCGATTCGAAGCGGCGATGCCATTCCGGCCCCACCCGGCATCGGCGAGCCGATTCTCCCGCCATCCGGCATCCCGACGCCCGACCGGCCGCCGGCACCGCGCCCCTGATCCGTCGCCGGTAAGATCAAGAAGCCCGCCGGAGCGATCCGGCGGGCTTCCGCGCGTCCGATGGCGCGCTACTGCGTGAGCTTGTCGTCGATGCCCTTCACGTACCAGTTCATGCCGAGGATCATCGGGTCGGGTGCGGTCTCACCCGCCTTCACCGCGACGGTTCCGTCCTGCTTCAGCACCGGCCCGGTGAACGGGTGGATCTTGCCGTCGGCGATGGCCTTGGTGGTCACTTCGGCCATGGCCTTCACGTCGTCGGGCATGTTGGTGAAGGGCGCCAGCACCACCATACCGTCCTTGATCCCGCCCCAGGTGTCGCCGCTCTTCCAGGTGCCGTCGAGGACGGCCTTCGCCTGGGCGATGACGTAGCCGTTCCAGTCGTCGGTGATCGAGGTGAGCTGGGCCTTCGGGGCGAAGCGGAACTGGTCGGAGGACTGGCCGAAGGCGAGCTTGCCCTGCTTCTCGGCCTCCTGCAGGGGGGCCGCCGAATCGGTGTGCTGGGTGAGGATGTCGGCGCCCTGGGCGAGCAGGGCCTTGGCCGCCTCCGCCTCCTTGCCCGGATCGAACCAGGTGTTCACCCAGACGACCTTGATCTTGATGTTCGGGTTGACCGACTGCGCCCCGAGCATGAACGCGTTGATGCCGCTCACCACTTCGGGGATCGGGAACGAGGCGATGTAGCCCACGGTGCCGGATTTCGAGAGCTTGCCGGCGATCTTCCCGCACACGTAGCGGCCCTCGTAGAAGCGGGCCGAGTAGGTCGCCACGTTGTCGGAGCGCTTGTAGCCGGTGGCGTGCGCGAACTTCACCTTCGGGAATTTGCGGGCGACCTTCAGGGTCGGCTCCATGAAGCCGAACGAGGTGGTGAAGATCAGGCCGGCGCCGGAGCGGGCGAGCTTCTCGATGGAGCGCTCGCTGTCGGCCTCGGGCACGTTCTCGAGGAAGGTGGTGTCGACGGTGTCGGGCATCGCCGCCGCCAGCGCCTTGCGGCTGAGGTCGTGCTGGTAGGAATAGCCGAAATCGGCGACCGGCCCGACATAGACGAAGCCGACCTTCAGCTTGTCGGCCGCGGAGGCCTGCCAGGTCAGCACCGGTCCGGCCGCGAGGACCGCGCCCAGGACCGCACCGCCGAGTCTCATCAACCTACCCCGCATGGTGGTGTCCTCTTCGATCCGTTGTGGGCCAACTTCGGCGTGCCGTCGTGGAAGCGGGTCACCGGCTCGGCGTGAAGACGCGTCCGAGGGCGGCGGGCGCCAGCGAGCCGCCCTGGCGCCGTCCCAGGGAGAGCAAGACCAGGGCCAGGATGGTGGCGAGGTAGGGCAGGGCGGAGAGGAGCTGGCCCGGCAGGCCGAGCCCGGCGGCCTGGGCGTGAAGCTGGAGCACCGTCGCCCCGCCGAACAGGAGCGCGCCGGCCGCGACCCGCAGGGGCCGCCAGGAGGCGAACACCACGAGGGCGAGCGCGATCCAGCCGCGGCCCGCCGTCATGCCGGGCGACCAGAAGGGCGTGTAGGCCAGCGCCAGATAGGCCCCGCCGAGCCCGGCGCAGGCGCCCCCGAACAGGACGGACAGGAAGCGGACCCGGCGCACCTTCAGCCCGAGGGCATGGGTCGCGATGGGGTCGTCGCCGATGGCGCGCAGAGTCAGGCCCGCGCGGGTGCGCCAGAGGAACCACGACACGGCAGCGACGAGGGCGACCGCCGTGTAGACGAACGCATCCTGCCCGAACAGCAGCCGGCCGATCCCGGGCAGGTCGGTGAGGCCGGGGATCGCCAGGTGGGGCGCCGGATCGCGCTTGATGCCGACGTAGTTCGCCCCCACCAATCCCGACAGGCCGAGACCCAGGATGGTGAGCGACAGGCCGGAAGCGACCTGGTTCGCCGCGAGCCCGACGGTGAGGAGGCCGAACAGGGCGGCGAGGCCGAGGCCCGCTCCCGCACCGCCCAGCCCCCCCAGAAAGGTCGAGCCGGTCTGCATCGCCACCGCGAAGCTGACGGCCGCGCCGAAGATCATCATGCCCTCGACGCCGAGGTTGAGCACCCCGGAGCGCTCGGCGACGAGTTCGCCGAGGCCGGCGAGGATCAGGGGGGTCGCGGCCGCCAGGACCGTGACGAGCACCATCTGGACAATGTCGAGGGTCATGACCGGCTCCGGTCCTGTTCGCGCGGGCTCACGACGCCGTGCGGCCCGACGGCCCGCCGGGCACGATCCGGACGTGGTAGCGGGCGAACACGTCGGCCCCGAGGACGAGGCCGAGGAGCAGGCCCTGGAAGGCGCGGGTCAGGTCGAGGGGCAGCTTCAGGTCGATCTGCGCGCCCTCGCCGCCGATGGTGGTCAGCGCGATGACGAGGGCGGCGACGAGGATACCGGGCGGCGAGAGCCGGCCGAGAAAGGCGACGATGATCGCCGTGAAGCCGTAGCCCGGCGAGATCTCGGGCTGGAGCTGCCCGATCTTCCCCGCCACCTCGACGATGCCGGCGAGGCCCGCGGCCCCGCCGGAGATGGCGAAGGCCGACAGAGTCAGGCGCGCATCGGAGAAGCCGGCGAAGCGCGCGGCCCGCGGGCTCGCGCCGACGACCCGCACCGCGAATCCGAACAGGGTGTGGGCCAGCACGAAGGTCGCCAGCCCCACGGCGGCCAGGGCGACGAGCACGCCCGCATGCAGGGTCTCGCCCTCCATGAGGTAGGGCAGGCGCGCGGCCGGATCGAACCCGACGCTCTGGGGAAAGTTGTAGCCCGCCGGGTCGCGCAAGGGGCCGCGGACCATGTAGTCGAGCAGGAGCTGGGCGACGTAGACCAGCATGAGGCTCGTCAGGATCTCGGAGACCCCGAGGCGGACCTTCAGCACGGCCGGGATCAGCGCGTAGGCGGCCCCCGCGAGGGCTCCGGCGGCGAGCATGGCGGGCAGGATCCAGGGGGCGTCGCCCGATCCGTGCGTCGCCACGCCGACCCAGCCACCGGCCAATCCGCCGACGACGAACTGGCCCTCGGCGCCGATGTTCCAGAGGTCGGCGCGGTAGCAGAAGGCGAGCCCCGTCGCGATGAGGGCCAGGGGGGCCGCCTTGAGGGCGATCTCCTGGAGCGACCACAGCTCGCTCAAGGGAGCGACGAAGTAGGTCACGAACGCCGCGCTCGGCGAGACACCGAGGGCCGCCACGGCGAGGCCGCCGATCAGAACCGCCGCGACGAAGGCCAGCGCCGGCGCGAGGATGTCGAGCACCGCGGAGCGGCGGGTGCGGGGCACGAGGTCGAGGCGCATGGGGTCTCCCGATCAGTGCGCGGGGGCCGGCGCCGCGTCGCTCGATCCGCCCATGAGCAGGCCGATGGCCTCGCGGGTCGTCTCGGCCGCAGGCACCGCCGCCGATAGCGTACCGTCGTGCAGCACGGCGATGGAACCGGCGAGCTCGAACAGTTCGTCGAGGTCCTGGCTGATGACGAGGATCGCGGCACCGCGGGCCGCGAGATCGATCACCGCCTGACGGATATGGGCGGCGGCGGCGGCATCGACGCCCCAGGTCGGCTGGTTGATCACGAGCGTTCCGGGCTCCGCCAGGATCTCGCGGCCGACCACGAATTTCTGGAGGTTGCCGCCCGACAGGGTGCCGGCGGCGGGATCGGGGCCCGCCTTGCGCACGTCGAAGGCCGCGATCACGCGCTGGGCGAGGGCACGGGCGGCCCCCGGACGAAGCAGACCGAACCGGGTCAGGGGCGCCGTCGAATGGCGCGACAGCAGGGCGTTCTCCGACAGGCTCATCGCGGGTGCCGCCGCGTGGCCGTTGCGCTCCTCCGGCACGAAGGCGGCGCCGAGGCGCCGGCGCGCGGTGATGCCGAGGTCCCCAGCGGGTGCCCCGTCGAGGCGCACGGAAGCCGGATCGGCCGCCCGCACCTCGCCCGACAGGGCCGCGAAGAGTTCGGCCTGTCCGTTCCCGGCGATGCCCGCGATCCCGAGGATCTCGCCGCCCGCGACGCTGAGCGAGACGTCGCGGAGCGCGGCGGCGTGCAGGCCGGGGGCGGGGAGGGCGAGGCGGTCGAGCGCCAAGCGCTCCCGGCCGACGGCTCCGCCCCCGCGCACGGTCACCTCGCGCACGGCGCTCCCCACCATCATCGCCGCGAGGGACCGGGCCGTCTCCTCCCGCGGATTGCAGGCGCCCACGACCTTGCCGGCGCGCAGGATGGTGGCGCGTACGCAGAGCCGCCGCACCTCGTCGAGGCGGTGGGAGATGTAGAGCAGCGCCCGCCCCTCCGCGCGCAGACGCTCCAGCACGGAAAACAGCACCTCGGCCTCGCCCGGGGTGAGCACAGAGGTCGGCTCGTCGAGGATGACGAGTTTCGGATCCTGCAGCAGGCAACGCACGATCTCGATGCGCTGGCGCTCGCCGGCCGAGAGCGACCAGACCGGACGGTCCGGCTCGAGATGAAGGCCGTAATCGATGCCGAGCTTGGCGATGCGGTCGGCCAGCGCCCGGCCGGAGAGATCCCGCGGCATGACGAGGGCGATGTTCTCGGCGACCGTGAGGTTCTCGCACAGGGAGAAATGCTGGAAGACCATGCCGATCCCGAGCCGGCGGGCGGCGTCCGGGTTCGGCAGTTGCACGATGTCGCCCTGGTGCGTGACGACGCCCTCCGTCGGCTCCAGCAGGCCGTAGAGGATCTTCATCAGGGTGGATTTGCCGGCGCCGTTCTCGCCCAGCAAGGCGTGGATCTCGCCGGCCCGGATCTCCAGATCGACACCGTCGTTCGCCGTGAAGCCGCCGAACCGTTTCACGATGCCGTAGGCGCCGAACAGGGGCGTCGGCCCTGCCTGCGGGCGCGGCGAAGCGGAAGCGGAGCGGGCGGCTTCCATCCTCAGACGGCGCCGAACAGGTGCCGGGCCAACCGGCTGTGGTCTTCGCGCAGCCGACGCGTGTCGAGGCCGATAGGATGTCCGTCGATGACCCGCCATTGCCCGGCCACCATCACCCGGTCGGCCCGGTGGGCGCCGCAGAGCACGAGGGCCGCCAGGGGATCGTGCGCGCCGGAGAAGCGCAGCTCGTCCAGGGTGAAGAGGGCAAGATCCGCCTCGCGGCCCTCTTCCAGGCGGCCGATATCGGAGCGCCCGAGGCAGGCGGCGGAGCCCTCCGTCGCCCAGCGCAGGGCGTCGAGGTGCGTGACCTTCTCGGCGCCGTAGGTGAGGCGGTTCAGCATCAGGGCGTGCCGGACGCCCTCCATGAGGTTCGAGCTGTCGTTCGAGGCCGAGCCGTCGACCCCGAGCCCCACGGGGGAGCCGGCGGCCTCCAGTTCGCAGGTCCGGCACTGGCCGGACGCCAGGGTCATGTTCGAGGTCGGGCAATGGCACACGCCGACCCCCGCCTTACCGAGGCGGGCGACCTCGTCGTCGTTGAAGTGGATGCCGTGGGCGAGCCAGGCGCGCGGGCTCATCCATCCGACCTCCTCGAGGTAGTCGACGGGGCGTTGCCCGAACGTCGCGAGGCAGTAGGCGTCCTCGTCCAGGGTCTCGCCGAGATGCGTGTGCAGGCGGCAATCATGGCGCTCGGCCAGCGCCGCGCTCTCGCGCATCAGCCGCTTCGTCACGTTGAAGGGCGAGCAGGGCGCCAACCCGATCTGCACCATGGCGCCGGGGTTCGGGTCGTGGAACAGGGACAGCACCCGCTCGCTGTCGGAGAGAATCGTGTCGTCGTCCTGCACGAGGGCGTCCGGCGGCAGGCCGCCGTCGCGCACCGACAGACTCATGGAACCACGGGTGACGAAGGCCCGGATGCCGAGGGCCCTCGCCTCCTCGACCTGGATGTCGACGGAGGCTTCGAGTCCTTTCGGGAACAGGTAGTGGTGATCCCCCGCCGTGGTGCAGCCCGACAGGAGCAGTTCGGTGTAGGCGAGGCGCGTGGCGAGGCGGAAGGCCTCCGGGGTCAGCTTGTCCCAGACGGTGTAGAGGGCCTGAAGCCAGGGAAACAGCGGCTTGTTGATCGCCAGCGGATGAGCGCGGGTCAGGGTCTGGAAGAAGTGGTGATGGGTGTTGACGAGGCCGGGGATCACCACGTGGCCCGCGGCGTCGAAGGTCTCGTGCACAGGCGCCGCCGGCTGGCCGCCCGAGGGCACGCGCTCCACGATGCGCGTCCCTTCGACGACGAGGCCACCGGCCGCATCCTCCGCGAGGATCGCCAGCGGGTTCCTGATCCAGAGACGATGGGTCCCGGCCTTGTGCGCGTTCATTCCGACTCCCGATTCCACGCGATGTCCCGAGCGGAGCATATTCCAGGCCGCCCCGGGGCTTCTCAGAAGATGTGGAACGCGATGCCGGCAAGGAAGCTCTTCTCCTCGGTCCCCTTGAAGGTCGTGCGCTCCACGTTGCCGAACTTGTTCAGCCAGTACTGGAAGCCCACGAAGGCATCGAGCTTGTTGGGCTGGTTCCAGATCATTTTACCGACATCGAGCACGAGGTTCGTGCGCGACAGGAACTCGACGCCGGTTCCGGGATAGTAGCCACCCGGATAATTGAACGCGTCCCGGATGCCCTTGCCCTTGGGCATGACGATGTTGTTGAAGCCCGCGAGGCTCAGGGGAACGTTCGGAAAGAAGGTGATCGGAAAGTTGTAGACGATCTCGAATTCGGGGACAGTGTCGAAGCTGACGTCGCGGTCGCCGCCGATATTGAAGCCGTTCCGGTTCCATTCCTTGTAGGCGTGGGCGCTGATGTTGAGGAAGCCGGCGGGCACGTCGACCGAGAAGGTCAGGCCGCCGACGACGTCGCGCTTCTTCGGCCCGAACGCGGTGTTCTTCGTGTTCGCGTCGAACCCGAAGGCGAGCGAGACGTCCTTGACGAGGCCCGGCACGGTGAAGGCCTTGGTGCCGGTCAGCGCGTTCAGGCTGAGCGTGCCGCGATAGAGGCCGTAGGCTTCCGTGGCCCCGTTGTCGTACTGCGCGAAGCCGCCCGGGGCGTTGGTGGTCCCGGCCGGGTCCTGCGAGGTCGATTTCAGGATGTCGAGGGAGAAGAAGTTCGTGCCGTACACCCAGGCGTCGGCGTGCGAGATGTTGGTGATGTATTTCGGAATGTCGCGATTGCGGAAGCCGCCATCCGCCCGCTGGATCTGCACGCCCGGCTCGGCCGCGGGGAACTGGTAGCGAAAGCTCACCTGCGTGTCGGAGAACAGGAAGAAGGACGGCTCCCTGAGGGGTGCTGCCTCCGCCACGTTGAGCTTTCTGGTCTCGAGATCGGCTGCCATGCAGGCCCCGGTCATGCTTGCCCCGGTCATGCTTGCCCCGACCGTGGCGAGCGACAGAGCCGCAGCCGTGAACGTCCTTGCGAACATCGTTCGTCCCCCTGAACCTGCCAATGCTGTTCGGGGGACCGCAACCGGTGTGCCATGGCCCGCCCTTGGTCGGACGCCGGAGCCGGCCGTCACATAACCGCAACACATCTCCATAGACCCGGCCAGCGGGTCATGTTGCGGGGCGAGGGAAACTCGTCTCTATCATCGGTGGCGTGCGCGGCCCCGTACCGGTGGCGCATCGGGAACCCGAGACCACAGTGCCAGCGTCCCCAACCCGCTCCGAGAGCCTGTCCGACGCCATCGCCGACGCGATCCTGTCGGGGGAGTTCGCGCCCGGCACCCATCTCGACGAACAGGTCCTGGCCAAGCGCTTCGGCGTGTCGCGCACACCGGTGCGCGACGCCCTGCGACTCCTCAACGGAACCGGCCTGATCGACCTGCGTCCACGCCTGGGCGCGACCGTGCGGACGATCACGCCGGACGAACTCGACATGCTCTTCATCGCCATGGGGGAGATCGAGGCGACCTGCGCGCGGCTCTCGACTTTGAGCATGACACCGGCCGAGCGCGGGCAGCTCCGGATGCTGCACGAGCGCATGGGCAGCCTCGCCGAGGCGAACGACCACGACGCCTATGTCCTCGCCAATGCGGACTTCCACAGCCTTCTCTACGTGGGTGCGCACAACAGCGTGATCGACGAGATCGCCCGCAACCTCCGGCGGCGGCTGACGCCGTACCGTCGCGCCCAGTTCCAGGCACCGAGGCGGCTCGCCCGCTCGCATGCCGAACACGGCCTCGTTGTCCGGGCCGTGCTCGCCCGCGATGCGGCGGCCGCGAACTCCGCGATGCTCGTCCATATGAGCGTGGTCGAGGACGCATTCGAGGCGCTCGATGCCGGAAGTGCCGCCGCGCGCGAAGCGGCCGGAGAACGGGCTCGGGACCGCCTGAAACGCCGCGCCCCGCCGATTCGCGCGAGCCGGGCGCGCGCCCAGCGCTGACGTCTCCGGCGTCGGATGCCGCATCCCGGCGATCTGCCCATGGGGTGGCCAGGAGAGACGAAACTTCGCGCACCGCTGTGTGTGGTTTGGGCACGCATTTCGGCCAGATTGCATACATGCTTCGAGGCCGTGATTCCCGGTCGCGAGAGATCCGCGCATGCCCAGCCTTCTCGACGCCGAGCCGTCGCCGCTTCCCTTCGAGGCGTCGCGCACGGCCCTCGTCATCATCGACATGCAGCGCGATTTCCTCGAGCCCGGCGGCTTCGGGGAGAGCCTCGGCAACGATGTCTCCCTCCTCGCCGCCGCCGTGCCCCCATGCCGGGCCGTGCTCGACGCGGCGCGTGCCGCAGGGCTCCTCATCGTGCATACACGGGAGGGCCATCGCCCGGATCTCTCCGACGCGCCGCCGGCCAAGCTGGAGCGCGGCGAACCCACGGCGCGGATCGGTCAGCCCGGGCCGATGGGACGCATCCTGATCCGCGGCGAACCCGGTCACGGCATCGTTCCCGCCCTGGCGCCGCAGGATGGCGAGCCGGTGATCGACAAGCCCGGCAAAGGCGCGTTCTACGCCACCGAACTCGCCGACGTGCTCGCGGCCCGGGCCATCGCGACCCTGCTGGTCTGCGGCGTGACCACCGAGGTCTGCGTGCACACGACGGTGCGGGAGGCCAACGACCGCGGCTATCGCTGCGTCGTCATCGCCGATGCCTGCGCGTCGTACATCCCGGAATTCCACGAAGCCGGCCTCGCGATGATCACGGCGCAGGGCGGCATCTTCGGCTGGGTCTCCGACGCGCACCGGGTTGTCGCCGCCCTGGAGGGACGAGCCTCGGAGACGCTCGATTGAACCCTCTCGGCGGCGCGGACCGGGGGCCCGCCGGAACGAGATTCGCATGACCGCCATCGCCCAGACCAAGGAGGACGTTGCATGACGGAAGCACCGGAGATCCCGGCCTTCGATCCCGAGGCCTACGCCTCGGCCGCGTCCGGCATGCTCGCCCTGCCCATCGACCCCGCCTGGATGCCGGCGATCGTGGCCAACCTGCGCGTGCTGCACGCCGCGGCCGACCTCGTCGGCGCGTTCCCCCTGCCGGACGAGGCCGAAGCCGCCCCGGTGTTCGAAGCGTGAGGTCCGGGACCGTGAGCGAGCAGGATTGGAGTACGGCCTCGGCCGCATCGATCGCCGCGTCCGTCGCGAGCGGGGCGGTGAGCGCCCGGACGGTGGTCGCGGCGGCCCTCGATCGGATCGGCCGCGTCGATCCCGCCGTGAACGCCTTCACGGACGTCCTGGCGGACCGTGCCCTGGCCCGCGCGGACCGACTCGACGCGGCCCATGGACGGGGCGGGGCGCCCGGCCCCCTCGCGGGCGTCCCCTTCGCGGCAAAGAACCTGTTCGACATCGCCGGGCTGCCGACGCGGGCCGGGTCGCGGATCAACCGGGAGCGGGCGCCGTCGGAGGGGGACGCGACGCTGATCGGGCGCCTGGAAGCGGCGGGGGCGATCCTCGTCGGCGGGCTCAACATGGGCGAGTACGCCTACGATTTCACCGGCGAGAACTGCCACGACGGCAACACCCGGAATCCGCACGCGCCCGGACACATGGCGGGGGGCTCCTCCGGCGGTTCGGGCGGGGCGGTGGCGGCGGGCCTCGTGCCCCTGGCCCTCGGCTCCGACACCAACGGTTCGATCCGCGTGCCTGCCGCCTTCTGCGGCTGCTTCGGCTTGAAGCCCACCTACGGGCGCCTCAGCCGCGCCGGAAGCTTTCCCTTCGTCGGAAGCCTCGACCATCTCGGGCCGATGAGCCGCTCGACCCGCGATCTCGCCCTGGCGTACGACGCCATGCAGGGGCCGGATCCGGCGGATCCCGTCGCCACGGATCGGGCCGTCGAACCGACCGGTCCCGGCCTCGACGCGGGCGTGGGGGATCTGCGGATCGCCGTGGCGGGCGGGTATTTCGCCTCCGGCGGCGACGCGGAAGCCTTCGCGGCCGTCGCGGCCGTCGCCGACGCCCTGTCGGCGACGCGCACGGTCGAGATCCCGCAGGCCGCACGGGCCCGTGCGGCGGCCTACCTGATCACGGCCGCCGAAGGCGCCGCCCTGCATCGCGACCGCCTGCGGGAGCGGGCCGGCGATTTCGATCCGGCCGTGCGGGATCGCCTCATCGCCGGAATGATGCTGCCCGCGCCGTTCGTCGAGCGCGCCCAACGCTTCCGGCGCTGGTACCGCGCGGCCGTGCTCGACCTGTTCCGCGAGGTCGACGTGATCCTCGCGCCCTGCACACCCTGCCGGGCGCCGCGCGCGGGGCAGACAGCCTTCGTGCTCGACGGCGTCACGCTGCCGGTACGCGCCAATATCGGCCTGTTCACCCAGCCGATCTCGTTCATCGGCCTGCCCGTGGTCGCCGTGCCGGTCTGGCTCGACACGGGCCTGCCGCTCGGCGTGCAGGTCATCGCCGCACCGTGGCGCGAGGATCTGGCGCTCCGGGTCGCCCATCATCTCGAACGCGCGGGCGTCGTTCGCGCGCCCGTCGCCAATTTCGCGTGAGCCGCATGCCCATCGACGATCCCACCGTGAAAGCCGAGGTCGAGGCCGCGTTCGCCCGCTACGAGGCGGCCCTCGTCGGCAACGACGTTCCGACCCTGGAAGCGCTGTTCCACGACGATCCCCGCACCATCCGCTACGGCGGGGGCGAGAACCTCTACGGCATGGACGCGATCCGCGCCTTCCGCCGGTCCCGCTCGGCCGAGGGTCTGGCGCGCGATCTCTCCGGCACGGTCATCACCACCTACGGCCGCGATTGCGCCGTCGCGATGACGCTGTTCACGCGCCCGACGGCGCCCGATCGCATCGGGCGCCAGAGCCAGACCTGGGTCCGGTTCCCCGATGGCTGGAAGGTCGTCGCGGCCCATGTGAGCGTCATCGACGCCTGAGGCCGACGCCGCTCAGGCTCCGTCACTTCGCCGCGGCGGTGACGGCGCGGCTCCACGCCCCCTCGGGCGCTTTGGCGATTACCGCCCGATCGGTGCCGCCGGCTTCGTGCACGCCGACGATGCGCTCGTATTCTCCCGGCGCCTCGGCGACGGGTGCGCACGGCACCGCGTGGTAGCGCCGGTCCGCATACACGAGGGCGTCCGCACCGGACGCCTCGCCGAGGCCGACCACCTCGCAGAACAGGACATCGTGGGTGCCGACGCGGCTCCGGCTCGCGATCCGGCATTCGAACGTCGCCAACGCGTCGGCGAGAACGGGCAGCCCGCGCGCGCCGGTGGACCAGCGTATGGCGGCGAAGCGCTCCGGCATCGACCGCTTGCCGCCGAAGGCGCCCGCGACGTGCTGCTGTCCGGCACCGAGGATGTTGACGCACAGCCTCTCGGCCCGGTCGAAGACCGGGTGGGCGGAGGACGCGCGGTTGAGGCAGACCAGCAGGGTCGGCGGCGCATCGCTGACGCTGCAGACGGCCGAGGCCGTGAAGCCGGCACGCCCCCACGGCCCGTCGGTGGTGACGAGATGCACCGCGCTGGCGAGCCGCGCCATGGCATCGCGATAGGCGCCGGCCGCGACGGGCGCGTCGTCGGGTCCCTCGGTCCCGGTCATGTCGGTCGACTCCAAGTCCAAGCGCGGGTCCATTCGCGGGTCCATCGCCATTCGCGCCGTCACGGCCGATCGAGGAAATGCAGGAGGGCCGTGGTGACCAGCTCCGGCCGCGTCACGGAATGGGCGTGCCCCCCATCGGGCGCGAGATCGAGGCGGGCGTTCGCCAATCCGGCGGCGAGCCGCTCCGACGCGGTGAACGGCACCAGCACGTCGTCGCGCGCGGCCATCACCAGGGTCTCGTGCGGCACCGCGCCGAGGCGTCCCGTCAAGTCGAACGCCTCCAGGGCGGCGATGCGCGCCAGAACGGCGTCGGTGCCGGGGAAATGCGCCAGCGCGTGGGCCTCGTCCGCCGCGAGCCGCTCCGCATTCTCCGAGATCCAGGGCGCCGGATACAGGAAGATCGCCTGGGCTCGGACGAAGGCCTCGGGACCGTCCCGCGTCAACAGGGCCTTCCGGGCCGCAAAGCAACGGCGGGTCGCCGGGTCGATGCTGTCCCATCCGTTGATGACGACGAGGCGCCCGACCCGTTCGGGGTGCGTCAGCGCCAGTTGCAGCCCGATCAACCCGCCGAGCGCGTGCCCGACGAGGTCGACCGATTCGATGGCGAGCCCGTCGAGGAGGACGAGCACGTCCCGCACCATGGCCGCGATGTCGTGGCCGGGCTCCAGGGGGCCCTGCGAGCGACCGGTGCCGCGATGATCGTAGGTGACGACGCGACGGCGTTCGGCCAGCGCCGGCATCTGCGGCGCGAAATAACCCGCCGCCCCGCCGAGCCCCGGCGAAAGCAGCACGGTTCGGCCGCCGGCCCGGCCATGGACCGCGTGATGGACCGCGTGATGGACCGGCACGGCCATCCCTCAGGCAGCCTTGCCGAGATGGGCCACCGAGGCGATCTCGACGAGCGCGTCGGGCTTCACGAGCCCGCACTGGATGCAGTAGCGCGCCGGCTTCTCGCCCGGAAAGTACGCGGCATACACGGCGTTGATCGCGGCGTAGTCGGCCCAGTCCTTCAGGAAGACGTGGTTGAAGGTGACGTCGTCCATGCCGCCGCCGGCGGCCTCGACCACGCCCTTGATCGTCTCGAGGACGTGGCGGGTCTGCGCGGCCGCGTCCCCCACATGGACGACGTTGGCCTCCGCATCGAGGGGCAGGGTGCCCGAGACGTAGAGCACGCCATCCGCCAGGGTTCCGGGCACGTAGGGCGCCAGCGGCTTGCCGGTGCCGGGGGGAATCACGACGGTCTTCGGCATTCTGGGAGGCTTTCGATTAAGAGTTACTCGGCGTTGCGGGGGGGCTCGGCGGCGAGCGCCTCGGCGAAGGCGCCGACGTCCGAGACCCAGCCGAAGAAGGTCTCGATGTTGAGGAGTGCCCCCGCCTGCAGGCTCGGCGGGCCGGCCTGATGGGTGGCGTCGGCCAGGACGATGCCGAAATATTCGAGGAAGAAGCCGTCGCGCAGGGTCGATTCCACGCAGACGTTGGTGGCGATGCCGGTGAAGATCAGGGTGCGGATGCCGCGGGCCCTGAGCATGCTGTCGAGGGCGGTGTTGGCGAAGCCGCTGTAGCGCGGCTTCGGCAGGACGATGTCGCCCGGCTCCGGCCTCAGCGCGTCGACCAGGGCGTAGTCCCAGGTGCCCTTGGCCAGGAGCCTGTGGTTCCTCTCCGGGTGCCGGCGCATGGTCTTGAGGGCGTTCGACTTGTGCCAGTTCGGCGAACCCGGACCGCCGGCCTCGACGTAATCGGCGTCCCAGCCGTTCTGGAACCAGATCACCAGGAGTCCCGCCGCCCGGGCGGCGGCGACGGCCGCGGCGATCCGCTCGACGACCGGGCCGGTCGCGGAAACGTCGAAGCCGGCGAGATCGAGGTAGCCGCCCCTCGTCGCGTAGGCGTTCTGCATGTCGACGACGATGAGCGCACTCGCGCCCGCGTCGAAGGCGATCGGCTCGGGCCGGGCGGGAAGCGTCACGCCGCCGACGCGGCCCGTCGCGTCGCGGTAGCCCGCCGGGATCTCGCCCCGCATCACGCCACCTGTGCCAGGGAGGCCGAGTCGCCCCGCGTCAGGGGCGCGACATCACCGGTGATGTGCCGACGCGTCTTCATCAGCGGCTGGATCTTCTGTCCGAACGCGTCGAGGCCCGCTAAGAAATCGTCGAAGACGAGGAGCACGCCCCCGGTGCCCGGCACGGTCATGACCGCGTCGAGGAGCCGCGCGATGGTGGCGTGGGAGCCGACCAGGGTGCCCATGTTGATGTTCACCGCGGAGGTCGGATCGGCCATCTGGCGGACGTTGGTGTCGGCCCCCGACTTGGTATCGGCCGAGCCCTGAACGCCGAGCCAGGCGATCGCCTCCCCGTCGGCGCCGGCCTTGTAATGCTCCCATTTGGCGTGGGCCGCTTCGTCGGTCTCGTCGGCGATGATCATGAAGAGCACGTAGGACGAGACCGCGCGGCCGGTCTTCGCCTTGGCGTCCTCCAGCCGCGCCACGGTGGGGGCGAAGGCGGTGGGCGTGTTCACGCCCTTGCCGAAGCAGAAATTGTAATCGGCATAGGTCGCGGTGAACGCCATGCCGGCGCCGCTCTGCCCGGCGCAGATGATCTTCATGTCGGCCTGCGGGCGCGGGCTCAGGCGGCAATCGTCCATCTGGAAGAAGTCGCCCTTGCGGTCGCTGCGGCCGGTCTCCCAGAGATCGCGCAGGATCTGCGCGTATTCCGAGAGATACTCGTAGCGCCGGGCAAAGTATTCGTCGCCGGGCCAGAGGCCCATCTGCGCGTATTCCGGCTTCTGCCAGCCGGTGATCAGGTTGAGGCCGAAGCGGCCGTTCGAGATCGAGTCGATGGTCGACGCCATCCGGGCGACGATGGCGGGCGGCAGACACAGGGTCGGGGCGGTGGCGTAGAGCTTGATCCGGCTGGTGACGGCGGCGAGCCCCGACATCAGCGTGAACGATTCGAGGTTGTGGTCCCAGAACTCGGTCTTGCCGCCGAACCCCCGCAGCTTGATCATCGAGAGCGCGAAATCGAGGCCGTACCCTTCGGCCTTCAACGTCACCTGCTTGTTCAGCTCGAAACTCGGCATGTATTGAGGCGCGTTCTCCGAGAGAAGCCAGCCGTTGTTACCGATCGGAATGAAAACACCGATGCTCATCGGTTCGGCCATGGGTTCGGCCATGGGCTCGGCCTCAGTCTCGGCTTTGGGCTCGGTCATGGCACCCTCGCGTTCCGACGGCAGCATTGCGTGCCGCGACATGAGACCCGTCAAGTCTTCCGCCGTACGGCTTCGGACTCGACCGAAGTGGTACGGCACATCCTCAGGCTAGCTATTCGGACCAGATGGTCAAACTTCAAAATCAGGAAGTTTGACCATCTGCACAAACTCTCCGCGGCATGCGCGCGCGCTGTGCGGGTCCTGCCCATCGGAACGGCGAGAACGGCAGCGCTCGGACCCGGATCCGGCGACGCCGCCGAATCAGGCGAGTCCGAGGCCCGCCAGGATCAGTCTCTGGGTACTGGCCACGGTCCGCTCGAAGAAGGCTTCGTCCGACAGATCGTGCCCGGTGATCGCGTCGACCTGCACGGCGAAATCGGCGTAGTGCTGGGTGATCGCCCAGACCGAGAAGACGAGGTGATGCGGGTCGTGCGGCTGGATCCGCCCTTCGTCCATCCAGCCGCTCAGCACGGCGACCTTGGCGTCGACCAAGGCCCGCAGGGGGCCTTCGAGTTCCGCCCGCAGGAGCGGAGCGCCCTGGACGATCTCGAGGCAGAACAGGCGGGACGCCTGGGGTGCGTCGCGCGACAGGGTCACCTTCGCGCGGATGTAGGCCTTGAGCGCCTCGGCCGGCTCACTCCCGGAATCGAGGGCCTGAAGCGGATCGAGCCAGACATCGAGCACCCGTCGCAGCACGGCGACGTAGAGAGCCTCCTTCGAGGCGAAGTAATAGAGCAGGTTGGTCTTCGAGAGGCCGGCGCGCTCGGCGATCTGATCGAGGCTCGCCCCATGAAGGCCAAGGGTCGAGAAGACCGCGAGGCCGGCATCCAGAACCGCGTCGCGCCGCAGCGCTCCGGCGCGCCGCCGACGCCGCACGGGCGCTGCCACAAAGCCGTCAGCCAATCCGCTCGCCTCCCGGGACGTCGCCCGGAGAGCCGGGCGCGTCCCCGTTCCTACCCGATCCCGTGCGGGCGCGACAAAGGGGACGCGAGGGCCGGAACAGTCGACCGCGCCGGATCAGGCGGTGAGGCCGAGGCGGGTGCGGGCCTGGGCCGGGCTCGCGACGGTCCGGCCGTGCCGCGCGATCGCCTCCACGGCGAGGCCTACGAGTTCGGCGTTGCCAGCGGCGAGCCGATCCTTGGTGAGGCGGATGTTGTCCTCGAGCCCGGTGCGGACGGCGTCTGCGCCGCGTGCCAGGGCCCAATCCATCACGGGCGCCTGATGGCGTCCGATGCCGGCGGCCGTCCACGTCGCCTTCGGCAGCACGCGGCGCAGCTCAGCGAGCAGAATGTCGAGGAGGTGTTCGTCGGCCGGCATCGCGTTCTGCACGCCCATGACGAACTGGACGTGGGGCCGGTCGTCCATCAGCCCGGCCTCCACGAGGCGCCTGGCGCCGTGCAGGTGCGAGAGATCGAAGATCTCGATCTCGGGTCTCACCCCGAAACGCTTCATCCGACCTGCTAGATCGGCGACGAGGGCGGCCGGGTTCTCGTACACGATGGTGGGGAAGTTGACCGAGCCCGTCGAGAGCGAGGCCATGTCGGGGGCATGCTGGAGGGAGAGCCCCCGGCTCGCCGGGTCGCGTCCGCGCCCGCCGGTGGAGAACTGCACGATCATGCCCGGGCAATGCGTGCGCAGGCCCGCCTGGACGGCGGCGAACCGGTCTGGATCGGAGGAGGGGGTCTCGTCGTCGTTGCGGACATGGATGTGGGCCAGCGTCGCGCCGGCCTCGTAGGCGGCATGGGTCGATTCGATCTGCTCGGACACCGTGACGGGCAGGGCGGGATTGTCCGCCTTGCGCGGCACGGAACCGGTGATCGCGACGGCGACGACGACGGGCTGGCTCATGGCGTGGGTCTCCCTGCTTTCGTCAACGCGGCAGCGGGGCGTCGGATGCCGAAGGGACGCCCTACCGTCACCCGACAGGGGGAGGCCGACGGCAGCGGTGGCCTCGGGGCCGGCGGAGACGTAAAGGCGGGCTTGGCAAGCCGCGACGGGACCTGCGCGTCCGTGCAACGGCCGTTGTCAGGACCCTTCAACGATGGAGCCTTCCATGAACGACACCATCCTGATCCTCAACGGCCCCAACCTGAACCTCCTCGGCAAGCGCCAGCCCGAGATCTACGGGCACGAGACCCTCGGCGATGTCGAGGCGCTCTGCCGGGCCGAGGCCGAGGCGTTCGGGCTCACGGTCGACTTCCACCAGAGCAATGCCGAGCACCAGATCATCGACTGGATTCACCAGTACCGGGTCGGGTCGGCGGGGATCGTCATCAATCCGGGGGCCTTCACCCACACGTCGATCGCGATCCTCGACGCCCTCGCCACGTGCGAGGTTCCCATCGTCGAGTGCCACATCTCCAACGTCCACAAGCGCGAGGCCTTCCGGCACCATTCCTACGTCTCGCTCGCCGCGACTGCGGTGCTGGCCGGCTTCGGCACGCACGGCTACGTTCTGGCGGTTCGCCACATCTCCCATCTTCGCGGGTTGCAGGGCCAAGTCTGACGCGATCAGGCCGCCGCGCCCGGTCTTGAGCGGGTCGAGCGTCCTCGGGCACAAAAAGGCCGCGGCTTGCGGGTGGCTCCGTCGCCCATCGAAGTCATGCCGAAGCGATACGGGCGGCCGACCCCAGCCTCACGCCTATATCGGAAGTTCTTCCACCCAAGCCATGGCTTGACCCATGGCTTGGGTCGAGAGCCCTACGAAAACCTTGCCGGTCGAAAAACTTGGCGGAAGGGGTGGGATTCGAACCCACGGTGGAGTTGCCCCCACGGCGGTTTTCAAGACCGCTGCCTTAAACCACTCGGCCACCCTTCCGTCCGCGCCGGCGCGGAGCCGGCGGGGTGGGAGGGTTCTAACGGAGAACGCCGCGGTCGGAAATCGAAAACTCAGGCGGCGCTGGCCTCGAGGCGGCTCAGGCGGTCGAGAAGCGCGCGGTCGTGCAGGAGGGCCATGCGCTCCTTCGGCGAGAGCCAGGCGGCGGCCTCGTCGAGGGTGTGGGCTTCCACCACCTTGGCCTGGGCCAGCGCCCGGTCCGTGTCGATGACGCCGCGCGGCCGGGGTGCGGCCTGGGGCAGCATGGCGGCGTGGGCCTCTGCGAAAGCGGGCTCGGCGTGGAGGGCCCGCAGGGCGTCCGCATCGTCGAGGCCCTGCGCGGCATTGCGGGCGGCGAGGCGGCCCGCCTGCGTGGCGATGGCGGGCGGGTCGCGCTCCTCCGGGGTCATGAGCAGGCCGAGCCGCTTGAGGGCCAGCCCCCAAGCGAGCTGACCGCTCGCCCACGAGATCGGGATCGCGAGCACGAGGCCGAGGATCGTCGGCGACATCCAGAGGAACAGGGAGGTTGCGATGGCGAAGGCGGCGATCCCGGTGACGAGGCCGAGCGCCATGTGCCAGCGGTGGCGGCGGACGATGTCGCTCCACGGGATCGAGCCGTCGTCGCGCCGCTGCGGGTTCCAGCCGGTGTCGCGCCCGACGAGGATCTGGAACACAGAGCCCGACTGGATCAGCATGGCGATGGGCGCGATGAGGGCCGAGAGCAGGATCTCGATCAGGCTCGACAGAACGAGGCGGACGGCGCCCCCGCAGGCCCGTCGCACGGGGCCGTCGATCAGCGCCAGGATGAGCCCCAGAAACTTCGGGGCGAGCAGGATGCCCATGGTGATCCCGAACAGCCGGAGCGCGCGAACGGGATCGAAGCGCGGCCAGACCGGGTAGAGCCCGAACTCGCTCGTGAAGTATTCCGGCCGCACGTAGGCGGTCTGCAGCACGAGGGCGATACCGACCACGAGCTGGGCGAGCCAGAGCGGCGAGGCGACGTAACCGGCGATGCCCGTGGCGAAGTGCTGGCGCGAGGCCGGTTTGAGGCCGGAGGCCCCGATGATGCGGCTGTGCTGGAGGTTGCCCTGCGCCCAGCGCCGGTCGCGCACGGCCACATCGATGAGGGAGGGCGGGCTCTCCTCGTAGGAGCCGGGAAGGTCGGGCAGCATGGTCACGCTCCAGCCGGCGCGCCGGATCAGGGCGGCTTCCACGAAGTCGTGGCTGAGCACATGGCCGCCGAAGGGCGGCTTGCCGGGCAGGTCCGGCAGGCCGCAGGCGGCGGCGAAGGCCTTCGTGCGGATGATGGCATTGTGGCCCCAGTAATTGCCGTCGCGGCCCGACCACACCGACAAGCCGGTGGCGATGACCGGCCCGTAGATCCGCGCGGCGAATTGCTGGACGCGCGCGAACAGGGTGTTGCGGTTGATGATGAGCGGCAGCGACTGGATGATGCCGGAATCCGGGTCGGCCTCCATGGCGGCGGCCAGATGCACCACGCACGTGCCCGTCATCAGGCTGTCGGCATCGAGCACCAGCATGTGGTCGTAGGTGGCACCCCAGCGCGAGACGAAGTCGCCGATGTTGCCGGCCTTGCGGTGATGGTTCTTCGGCCGGTGGCGGTAATACAGACGGGCGGCGTCGCCCCAGCGGGCGCGAAGATCCAGGAACGCGCGCTCCTCGGCGATCCAGGCGTCGCTCAACGTCGAATCCGACAGCACGAAATAGTCGAAGGCGTGGCCCAGGCCGGTGGCATCGATCTCGACGCGCATGGCCTCGATGGCGGCGAAGGTCCGGGCCGTGGCCTCGTTGTAGACCGGCATCACCACCGCCGTGCGGGTGGTGAGCGCCGTCGGCAGGGCAGGGGCCTTGGGGCGGCGCAGGAGCACCAAGAAGCCCAGGATCGCGCCGGTGAAAGCGAGCGCGATCCAGGAGAAGTTCAGGGTGAACAGGGCGAGCAGCACGTATTGCAGGGCCGTGGTGCCGCCCGAGACCGCCACCACCTCGTACATCTGCATGGCGCCGTAGGCGGTGAGGAGTGCTGCCGCGCCGAACACGAAGAGGCGGGCCAGCCACGGCTTTCCATGGCGGACCGAAGGCACGTGGCCGGCGCCCTCGTCCCAGGTGTCGAGGCGCTGCACCGGCATGGCCAGGGGCGCCTCGGGCGGCATCGCCGGACGGAACGGGGCGGGTGCCGGGGCGACTTGAGGCGCGGGTGCGTTCACGGTGTCCAACGGTAGAGCCAGGTTTCGGTGAGGGGGGTGTCGCCCCGTTGCAGGGCGAGGCGCAGTTCGCACGCCTTCTCGCCACGCGGGTCGAGCTCGAAGGCGACGCGCACGGTCTTGCGGTCGGGGTAGCGGTAGAGGGTGCTCGCCGTGATGGCGCCGGGGCCGACCGAGAGCTGGGTCCGCAGGTCGCCGGCTTCGGCGAGACCCTCCCCGGTGAAGTCGACGAGGAAGAGGCGCCGGTTGTCGTTCGTCCCGCGCCCGGCGCGGGTGCCGGAAACCACGGCCACAGGCACCGGCTCGGGTGGCTGCCAGCACCAGTGCTGGCGGTAGCTGAACGCCCGCTCGGCCCCCGCCGCGAGGCCGGCTTTCGGCCGCCAATAGGCTAGGATGTTCTCGTTGAATTCGGAATCGCTCGGGATTTCGAGCAAGGTCACGGACCCCGGTCCCCAGGCGGAGAGGGGCTCGAGCCACAGGGACGGGCGCCATTCCCAATGCTGGATGTCGTCCTGGAAGCTGCGGTAATCCCGCGCCCGCTGCATCAGCCCGAAGCCCTTCGGGCTGTCGTCGACGAAGGACGAGACCTGCAGGGTCTCGGGGTTGCGCGCCGGGCGCCAGATCGCCTCGCCGGAGCCCGTGCGGATCTGCAAGCCGCCCGAGGAATGGACGGCGGCGCGCGCATCGTCGGCGCCGCGACGGTCGTGGGGACCGAACAGGTAGCTCGTGGTCATGCCCCCGAGTCCGAGGTGATCGATGGCGGTCCGCGCGAACACCGTTCCCTCGACGTCGCAGAGCGAAGCCGCTCCCGGGCGCAGGCTCATGCGCAGGGCCGCCGTGGCGGACGGCGAATCGACCAGGGCATGCAGGACGAGGGGGCCGCCGGGACCGGGCCGTTCGATCCAGACGGCACGCCACTCGGGAAATTCCTCACCCCGTGCATCGGCCGGTCGCAGGGTGAGGGCGCGCGCGGTGACGCCGAAGCCCTGGCCGGCCGCGACGAGGCGGAAGAACGAAGCGCCCTGGAGGTAAGCGAAATCCGTGAGCTCGCCGCCCGCGAACCGGGCCCGGAGCTTGAAACCGGAATACCCCGGGTCGTCCTTGAACGTCGGGATCTGGGTGGTGTCCGTCTCGAAGCGGGCGCGGTCGTAGGCCACGGGGCGCACGACCCCGTCCTCGATGAGCGCCAGGGCGACCCGTCCCCTGAACACCGAGCCGCGATGGAGCGGTTCGATGGTGAAGCCGAGGTCGGCGTCGGCCCAGACCGCGCTCCCCGGCACGGTCCGAATCCCGGCATATTGCTCGCGGTTGAGGCCCGTCAGGGTCTCGGGCAAATCGTCCGTGCGCGGGGCGACGTAGGCGCGCGCGGCCAGGGCCCGGGCGAGGTCGGTGACCAATCCGGCCTGGAATGGCGTGCCGGCCGCCGGAAGGGACGGAGCCTCGTCGGCGAAGGCACGCGCGGGCAGGGCGGCGAGCCCTCCGGACAACGCCACCACGCCGGCCCCACGGAGAAGATCGCGGCGGGTATGGTCCTGGGAACCTGCCATCGCGGGAGCGTCGGACGGGTGAGCAACGGCAGCGTGGGAACCTGGGAGCGGCAGCGTCATGGGACCTGTCGTTTGGGCGCGCTCGGGCGCCGGATTGATGGAGAGCGCGGCTCAGGCGCAGGGTCTACCATGCGTCGGCCTGAACTGGAGATTAAGTGTCACACAACGCCCAAGTCCCCGGTCCCGTTCGACGCGTCGGAGCCGGTTCGCCCCACACAAGCCTGGCCGTCTGGCCGAGCCGGCGCGCTTATGGCACATCCAGACCGTCGATGGTCATCGTCGACGCCGCAACGGAGGCTCTTCATGGCACTGATTCCATGCCCCGCCTGCACGCACCGTGTGTCCACGCAGGCCTTGGCTTGCCCCGCCTGCGGCCATCCCGGTCAGGAGCATTCCCCGCGGGGCGGGGGTGGCGGCATCGCCCGGGTGCTGGGCCACGTCGCCGGCACCTACATCTCCACGACGACACTGGCGAGCCTGGCGCTGGGCTGCGTCATGTTCGTCTGCGTCGCCGCCGTGCTGATCACGCTGATCCTCTCCGGTCGCTGATTCCGAGGGCGGTGCTTGTTCCAGTGAAGGCGCTTGTTCCAGGGAAGGTGTTTGCGAACCCGGCGGGAGTCAGCCGGGGCCTTGCCAGACCCGGCGGTGGCGCAGTAGCGCACCGGCAGCGCGCGTAAGGACTGGGACCGACCGATGGATGCAGCGACGACGACCGGGCGCAGCCTCACCGCCATCGTGCTGGCCGCCGGCAAGGGCACGCGGATGCGCTCGGATCGGCCCAAGGTCCTCCACGCCGTGGCCGGGCGGACCATGCTCGGCCACGTGCTCACCGCCGCCCGCGAGGCCGGCGCGGGCCGCATCGCCGTGGTGGTGGAGCCGGGGCAGGCGGCCGTTGCCCGGGAGATCGAGCGGATGGCCCCGGGCGCCGCCGTGTTTCCCCAGGCCGAGCGCCTCGGCACCGCCCACGCGGTGCTGGCCGCCCGCGACGCCCTGACGGCCGGCGACGACGACGTGATCGTCGCCTTCGGCGACACCCCCCTCGTCACCGGCGCCACCCTCGCCCGCCTGCGCGCACCCCTGGCCGACGGCGCCGCCGTGGCGGTGCTGGCCTTCGACAGTCCGAACCCCACGGGCTACGGCCGCGTGCTGACGGACGGCGGACGGGTGGTGGCCATCCGGGAGGAGAAGGACGCCACACCCCCAGAGCGGGCCGTGACCCTGTGCAATGCCGGGCTGATGGCGCTCTCGGGCCGGCACGCCCTCGACCTCCTCGCGCGCATCGGCAACGCCAACGCGGCCGGCGAGTACTACCTGCCCGACGCCGTCGCCCTCGCCGTCGCGGACGGGCTCACCGTAGCCGTGGTGGCCGTGGACGAAGCCGAGGCGCAGGGCGTCAACGACCGGATCCAACTCGCCGTCGCCGAAGCCGAGATCCAGAGTCGCCTGCGGCGCGCAGCGCAGCTCGGCGGGGCGACCCTGATCGCCCCTGAGACGGTTTTCTTCAGTTTCGACACGGTTTTGGGCCAGGACGTTCTTGTAGAGCCTCATGTGGTGTTCGGCCCTGGCGTCACCGTCGGTGACGGCTCTGTCGTCCACGCCTTCTCGCATCTCGAAGGCGCCACCCTGGCGCCGGGCGTCCAGATCGGTCCCTATGCCCGCCTGCGCCCCGGCGCGGTGCTGGAGGCGGGCGCACGGGTCGGCAACTTCGTCGAGATCAAGAACGCGCGCCTCGGCGCCGGCGCCAAGGCCAACCACCTGAGCTACCTCGGCGACGCCGAGATCGGGGCGGGCGCCAATGTCGGGGCCGGCACCATCACCTGCAACTACGACGGAGTGAACAAGCATCGCACCACCATCGGGGCGGGCGCCTTCATCGGCTCGAACACCGCCCTCGTCGCCCCCGTCACCGTGGGGGCCGGTGCCATCGTCGGGGCGGGCTCGGTGATCGCGGCCGATGTCCCCGAGGACGCGCTGGCCGTCTCGCGGGCGCGCCAGCGCAACCTCGCCGGATGGGCGCCGGGCAAGCGTGCGGCTCTGGCCGCCGAGAAGGCCAAGCGCGCAAAATCGTAAACCATGCGGGCGGTTGGGCCGGTTGCCTCAAGCTTGCGTTGAGGGTTTGCCGGCGACCCTTGGCGTCGACCGGGTGGCGCGCCTGTTCCAATCCGATACAAGCCCGGCTCGGCCGCGGTTTGGCGGCCCGTTTGTGAGAGACACGACCCATGTGCGGAATCGTTGGCATCGTCGGACGGGACGCCGTGGCCGGGCAGCTCGTGGAGGCCCTGCGCCGGCTCGAGTATCGCGGCTACGATTCGGCCGGCATCGCCACCCTGACGCAGGGGCGCCTGGAACGCAGGCGCGCGGAGGGCAAGCTCGCCAACCTCGAGGCGCGCCTGCGCGACGAGCCCCTCGCCGGCGCCATCGGCATCGGCCACACCCGCTGGGCGACCCATGGGCGCCCCAACGAGACCAACGCACACCCACACGCCACGGCGCGCCTCGCCGTGGTCCACAACGGCATCATCGAGAATTTCCGCGAACTCAAGGCCGAGCTGCAGGGCCTCGGGGTCCGCTTCGAGAGCGAGACCGACACCGAGGTCGTGGCCCAGCTTATCAGCCACGCCATGGAGGGGGGCTTAAGCCCCATCGAGGCCGTGGCCGCCTGCCTGCCGCGCCTGCACGGCGCTTTCGCCCTCGGCATCCTGTTCGCCGGCCACGACGACCTGCTCATCGGCGCCCGCCACGGCGCGCCGCTCGCCATCGGGTTCGGCCAAAGGGAAGCAGGGATCGGCGAGACCTATCTCGGCTCCGACGCCCTGGCGCTGGCGCCGTTCACCGAGGAGATCACCTACCTGGAGGAGGGCGACTGGGCGGTCCTGTCCCGCGCGGGCGCCGAGATCCGCGACATCGGCGGGGCCATGGTCGAACGCCCGCGCCAGCGCATCGTCGCCCAGGCCTACCGGGTCGAGAAGGGCAACCACCGCCACTTCATGGCGAAGGAGATCCACGAGCAGCCGGAGGTCGTGGGCCGGACCCTCGCCCACTACGTCGATCTGGCCAATGGCCGCGTCGCCCTGCCGGGGGACCTGCCGTTCGATTTCGCCACGCTCTCGCGGCTGTCCATCACCGCCTGCGGCACGGCCTACTACGCCGGGCTCGTGGCCAAATACTGGTTCGAGACCCTGGCGCGCCTGCCCGTGGAGATCGACGTCGCCTCCGAGGCGCGCTACCGCGAGCCGCCCCTCGACCGCGACGGCCTCACCCTGGTGATCTCGCAATCGGGCGAGACCGCCGACACACTGGCCTCCCTGCGCTACGCCAAGAGCCAAGGCCAGCACACCCTGGCGGTGGTCAACGTGCCGACCTCGACCATCGCCCGCGAGGCCTCCGCCGTGGTGCCGACCCTGGCCGGCCCGGAGATCGGCGTCGCCTCCACCAAGGCGTTCTCGTGCCAGCTCACCGTGCTCCTGTGCCTCGCCATCGCGGCGGGCCGGGCGCGCGGCACCCTGAGCGCGGAGCGCGAGCGCGGCTTGGTCGACGCCCTCATCACCGTGCCGGGCCTCATGGCCGAGGCGGCCAAGCGCGAGGGCGAGATCGAGGTTTTGGCCCGCGAGGTCTCGAAGGCCCGTGACGTGCTCTATCTGGGGCGCGGCACCAGCTACCCGATGGCGCTGGAGGGCGCCCTGAAGCTGAAGGAAATCAGCTACATCCACGCCGAAGGGTATGCGGCGGGCGAACTCAAGCACGGCCCCATCGCCCTCATCGACGAGAGCGTGCCGGTCATCGTCATCGCCCCCCACGACGCGATCTTCGAGAAGACCGTGTCGAACATGCAGGAGGTGGCGGCGCGCGGCGGCCGCATCATCCTCATCGGCGACGCCAAGGGCGCCGCGGCGGCCGGCCTCGAGACCATGGCGACGGTGACCATGCCCGACTGCGATCCGGTGGTGGCGCCCATCGTCTACGCCGTGCCGATCCAGCTCATCGCCTACCACACGGCGGTGTTCATGGGGAAAGACGTGGACCAGCCGCGCAACCTCGCGAAATCCGTGACGGTGGAATAACCGCGCGGGAATCGTCCCGCTCCATCATCAGCCAGCCCTGAAACGCAGTCCCGCCCACGGCGACCGATCGCCGACCCTTGCGCTTTTCCATCCCGTGGCCATCTTCAGACCATCCAACCGGATGGTCTGAGGGGGTTCTGGAGATGGAAAACAACGTTCACGCCCTGCGGCCGAAGCTGCCCGACAGCGAGAAGGTCACGGTCAATCTCGGCTTCGTCGATCTCGGGCACATCGACCTGATGGTCCGCGACGGCTTCTTCGCCAACCGGGCCGACTTCATCCGCACCGCCGTGCGCAACCAGCTCGAACGCCAGGGCGAGGCCGTGCGCCAGTCCGTGGCCCGCAAGGGCCTCGAACTCGGGCTCTCCCATTACAGCCGCGCCGCCCTTGAGGCGGCGCGCGACGCCGGCGCGCCGCTCCACATCCAGGTGCTCGGCCTCGCCAGCATCGCCCCCGACGTCACCCCCGAACTCGCCCGCGCCGCCATCGCCTCCGTGCAGGTGCTGGGTGCCTTCCAGGCGAGCCCGGCGGTCAAGGCGGCCCTCGCCGACCGCATCGCCTGAACTCCCTCACCGACAAGGATTCCGATCCATGGCCCCATTCGACGCAACCCACTTCTCCGCCATCGACATGGCCGCCGTCACCCGCCTGACCCAGGCCGGGCGGCTCGCCGAGGCGATGGCCCTGCTCCAGGGCAAGCCTGCGCCCGAGGCGGACGCACCGAAGGACACGAAGCGCCCGCGCCCGATCCTCGACATGGTGGCCCCGACGGACGGCACCGGGGCCTGGACGGCGCCGGGGGCAGACAGGGACACCACCGCCGACGCCCCCACGCAGGCGGCACGGCCCGACCCCGCACAGGCCCTGCGCGCCCTATCCGAGCGCTTCACCAAGGCCGGCGGTCTGGCGGCGATGCCGAACCTCGAAGGTTTCGGTCAGGGACTCGGTCAGGGACTTGGCCGAGGCCCCGCCACGAAGCCGATTCCGGTGCCCGAGGGCGCCCGCTTCGAGACACGCCGCTTCACCAGTGCGGGGGGCGCCCGCGACTACAAGGTCTACGTGCCGAGTGGCCGGACGGGCGAGACGCTCCCCGTGATCGTGATGCTGCACGGCTGCACCCAGTCGCCCGACGACTTCGCCGCCGGTACCCGCATGAACGCGCTGGCCGAGACGCAGGGCTTCCTCGCAACCTATCCGGCGCAGCCCCCCTCGGCCAACGCGCAGAAATGCTGGAACTGGTTCAACGCCGGCGACCAGCAGCGCGAGGGCGGCGAACCGGCCCTCATCGCCGGTATCGCCCGGGCGGTGGTGGCCGAGTTCGGCGGCGACGCAACCCGCGTCTACGTCGCCGGCCTCTCGGCGGGCGGGGCGGCGGCGGCCATCATGGCCGCGACCTATCCCGACCTGTTCGCGGCGGTCGGCGTCCATTCGGGCCTCGCCTGCGGGGCGGCCCGCGACATGCCCTCCGCCTTCGCGGCCATGAACGGGGGCGGGGCGGTGCAGGCGCGGGGGAACGGGCCGGCCGTGCCCACCATCGTCTTCCACGGCGACGGCGACCGCACGGTCCATCCCGTCAACGGCGAACGGGTCATCGCCCAGGCGACGCCCGCCGAGGCTCTTGGTACCACGGTCACCAACGGCACCGCGCCGGGGGGCACCCGCTACACCCGCACGGTCCGGACCGACGAGGCCGGTCGCGCCGTGCTGGAGCATTGGCTCCTGCACGGCACCGGCCACGCATGGTCCGGCGGCAGCCCGGACGGGTCCTACACCGATCCGCGCGGCCCCGATGCCAGCGCCGAGATGGTGCGCTTCTTCCTGGCGCACACGCTCGCGGAACGCCCGACCCGACACTGAACCAGCGGGCCGGGCGCGCAGGCGCGACCTTGAGCCCGGCCCCGTCTGCGGCTACCTCTACGCAAGCGGGCCGGGGCCGGCCGACGATCCTCGGGCGCCGTTCCCCGCGCCGAAAGTGCATCCGTGGCGACACTCATCCCACCGGTCCCCGAACCAGAGCCCGCAGGCGCCCGCCCCCGGGTGAGCGCACGCGGGCGCCTGCGGACCTACTTCCTCACCGGCATCATCGTCTCGGGCCCCCTGGCGATCACCATCTACATCACGTGGTGGTTCATCAGCCTCATCGACGGCTGGGTGAAGCCCCTGGTGCCGGCGAGCTACCTGCCCGACCATTACCTGCCGTTCTCGATCCCAGGCCTCGGCCTCGTCATCGCCTTCCTGGCGGTGACCCTGCTGGGCTTCCTCACGGCCAACCTCGTCGGCCGCAGCGTCGTCGAGTTCGGCGAGGTGCTGCTCGCCCGGACCCCGGTGATCTCGGGGCTGTACAAGGGCCTGCGCCAGATCTTCGAGACGCTGTTTTCGGCCAACGGCACCTCGTTCCGCACTGTCGGCCTCGTGGAATTTCCGGTGAAGGGCACTTGGTCGGTGGTGTTCCTGTCGGCGCCGGCCGCGCCCGACGTGCAGAACGCCCTGGCGCCCGGCGGCGACCATGTCGGCGTGTTCCTGCCCTGCGCGCCCAATCCGACCACGGGGTTCTTCTTCTATCTGCCGCGCCACGACATCGTGGAGATCGCCATGAGCGTGGACGATGCGGCCAAACTCGTCATGTCGGCGGGCGTGATCCAGCCCGACGATCCGCACGCACGGATCCAGGCCATGGCCGCCACCTTGCGCCATGCGCAGGAAGCGGCGGTGAAGCCCGCCGCCCCGGTGGACGCCTGAGACTGCTTCCGGATGATCCATTCGGAGACAGTCTCAGGCAGCCGGCGCGGCGCTTGAGCGAGGCCCAGATCCGCATCGCGAAGGGATCAACCGGAGTTGGTATGAGGGGTCATCCGGCGCCAAGAAGCCGGATCGCGGCGTCGCGCTCGAACAGGTAGAGCAGCACCCTGAGGGCCTGTCCGCGGGTACTCTTCAGGCCGGGATCGCGCTGGACCACGAGTTGGGCGTCGTCGCGGGCGACCTGCAGCAGTTCGGCGTCGGTCTCCAGGCTCGCGAGGCGGAAGGCGGCCAGGCCGGATTGGCGCGTGCCCAGTACCTCGCCCTCGCCGCGCAGGCGCAGGTCCTCCTCGGCGATGCGAAACCCGTCCTCGGTCTCGCGCATCATCTCCAGGCGTGCCCGCGAGACCTGCCCCAGCGGCCCGCGATAGAGCAGCAGGCAGGTGGATGCCCTGGCGCCCCGCCCGACCCGACCGCGCAGCTGGTGGAGCTGGGCCAGCCCGAAACGCTCGGCATGCTCGATGACCATGATGGTCGCCTCCGGCACGTCGACGCCGACCTCGACCACGGTGGTGGAGACGAGGATCTTCGTGACGCCGGCGGAGAACCGTTCCATGGCGGCGTCCTTGTCCGGCCCCGGCATCTTGCCGTGGATCAACCCGACGGCGTCGCCGAAGCTGTGGCGCAGATCCGCGAACCGCTCCTCCGCCGCTGCGAGATCGATGAACTCGGATTCGGCCACCAGGGGACAGATCCAGTAGACCCGGTCGCCGGCCGCCAACGCGCGGCCCAACCCCGCCACCACCTCGTCGAGGCGGTCGGTGGAGACGAGGCGGGTGACGATGGCCTGGCGGCCGGCGGGTTTCTCGTCGAGCACCGAGACGTCCATGTCGCCAAAGCAGGTCAGCGCCAGGGTGCGGGGAATGGGTGTGGCGGTCATCACCAGGATGTCGACGGCCTGGCCCTTGGCCCCGAGCGCCAGGCGCTGGTGGACGCCGAAGCGGTGCTGCTCGTCCACCACGGCCACGCCGAGATCGCGAAAGACCACGCTGTCCTGGAACAGGGCATGGGTGCCGACCACGATGTCGATGGTGCCGGCCGCAAGGTCTGCGAGCGTCGCGCGGCGCTCGGCGGCCCGGTCGCGCCCGGTGAGGAGGCGCAGGCGCAGGCTCCCGGCCATGGGCCCGAGCCGCTCGAAATGCTGGCGGGCGAGGATTTCCGTGGGGGCCATGAGCGCCGCCTGCCGCCCGACCTCGATGGCGGAGGCCATGGCCAGCAGCGCCACGGCGGTCTTGCCCGAGCCGACATCGCCCTGGAGCAGGCGCAGCATGCGCCGATCGGAGGCGAGATCGGCGCGGATCTCCGCGACGGCGCGCTTCTGGGCACCCGTGAGCCCGAAGGGCAGGGCGGCCTCGATTCGGTCCTTCAAGTGCCCGTCGCCCGCGTTGGCCCGGCCCGGTGCCCGGCGGTTGCGGGCGCGGAGCAGCGCGAGCGCCAGTTGCGAAGCCAGGAGTTCGTCGTAGGCAAGACGCCTCCGGGCAGGCGTCCGGGGTGCGCTCGTCGCGCCGTCCGGAACGGGCGGCGGGGCGTTCTCCGGGCGATGCTCGGCGCGCAATGCGTCGGCGAAGGTCGGCAAATTCTCGCGGGCCAGCCAGGCCGGGTCCTGCCATTCGGGCAGCACCGGCAGGCGCTCCAGCGCCGCGTGCGCCAGCTTCGAGATCGCCCGCGAGGTTAGCCCCTCCGTGGCGCCGTAGACCGGCTCGACGACGGGGAGGGCGGCGAGCCCCGCCTCGTCGATGATGCGGGCCGGGTGCACCATCTGGCGGTGGCCGTCGTAGAGGTCGATGCGGCCGGTGATGTAGCGGTGGGCGCCCAGCGGCAGCATCTTCTCCACCCGGGGGGCCGGCATGCCGAAGAACACCAGGGTGATGTCGCCCGTCGCATCTTCCACCAGAACCCGGAACGGGCGCTTGCCGGCGCCGGCTTGGGGCGGGCGGTACTCGGTCACGGTGACGCCGAGGGACACCGGCTCGCCGGGCGGCGCCTCCGCGATGGAGCCGAGGAGCTTTCGCACCACGCCGCCCTGGGGCAGGTGGAACAGGAGATCGACGATGCGGGCCGGCTGCTCGGGGGTGCCCAGCAGCCGCTCGATCATCGGCGCCATCTTCGGTCCGATGCCCGGCAAGCCGCGCGCCGGTGCGAAGAGCGGGTCGAGGATGGTCGGGCGGAGCGGGGCAGGGCGGGGGTCGTCGGTCATGCGGCTCGGGCGAGGGCGGTTTTCGCGGACGCTAAGGCGGTGGCCTTAAGAGGTTGGCGCATGCGCCGGGCGGGATGGTGACGCGACGCGGTGCCTCTATATACGTCCTGAAAGGCTTGGTCCCGGCGCGGATGCCGCATCGGCCCGGGTCCGAAGATCCTCCGATCCCGGGATCCCTTGATACCGAGTTCCCGTCATCCCCGGATCACAGCATCACAGGCGAGCCCATGTCCGGAACCACCCGCACCAGCGCGGACCTCGATCCACGCCGCCGCCGCACCCTCTTCCGCGCCTGGCATCGCGGCATCCGCGAGATGGACCTCATCATGGGCCGCTTCGCCGATGCCGAGATCGGCACCCTGACGGAGGAGGAACTGACCCTGTTCGAGGCGCTCATCGAGGTGCCGGACCGCGACCTGTTCCGCTGGCTCACGGGCGAGGACGAGACGCCGCAGAACTACGATACCCCCGTGTACCGCCGCCTCAAGGCGTTCCATAAGCACGACGCGCCGATTCACTAGACACCGCGCCACCGCACGGGACCGTCCGACGCCCTCGATTTCCCCTACGGGGAGGGATGCCGCGTTGCGCCTCGCCCACCGAACGAGTTCAGACACCCGACCCGATGGCAAAACCCCAACCCAAAGCCCCCGCGCCCGCCCCGAAGCCCCCCGTGGCGCGCTTCGCCCTGCCGAAATCCGGGCCCCTCGCCCGCGCGCTGGAGGCGCTCAAACGCGGCGACAGCCCGACGCTCGCCAACGTGCCGGAAGGGTTCGACGCCGTCGTGGTGGCGGATCTCGCCCGGGCGCTGAGCCGCGATGTCGAGGGGCCGGCGGTCCTCGTCCACGTCGCGCGCGATTCCGGGCGCGCGACGGCCTTCGTCAACGCCCTGAAGTTCGTCGCCCCCGAGATCGAGGCCATGAGCGTCCCGGCCTGGGACTGCCAGCCCTACGACCGCGTCTCGCCCAACGCCGCCATCGCGGCTCAGCGCATGACCGCCCTGTCGCGGCTCTCCCGCTCGCGCTCGTCGGAGGAGCAGCCGCGCATCCTGTGCACCACGGTCAATGCTTTGATTCAGAAGGTGCCGCCCAGAGAGAAGATCGCCGTCGAGACCTTCTCGGCCGCCATCGGCAACGTGGTGCCCATGGATCAGGTCACCGCCTGGGTCGAGGCCAACGGCTTCTTGCGCACGGGGACGGTGCGGGACACCGGCGAGTACGCCGTGCGCGGCGGCATCCTCGACCTGTCGCCGCCCGGCCTGCCCAACCCGATCCGCCTCGACTTCTTCGGCGACACCCTCGAATCGATCCGCGCCTTCGACCCCGAGACCCAGCGCACCATCGGGCAGCTGCGCTCCCTCGACCTCGTCCCCATGAGCGAGGTCCAGCTCACCACGGAGACGATCCGGCGCTTCCGCCAGGGCTACATCGGAAGCTTCGGTGCCGCGACCCGTGACGACCGTCTCTACGAGACCATCAGCGAGGGCCGGCGCTACGCCGGCCTCGAGCACTGGATGCCGCTGTTCTACGACCATCTCGACACCCTGTTCGACTACGTCGCCGGCGTGCCCCTGGTGTTCGACGCGCAGGTCGACGAGGCCGCCACCGAGCGCCTCACCCTGATCCGCGACTATTACGATGCCCGCGCCGAGGCGGTGAAGGCCCCGTCCCCGGGGGTCGCGCCCTACAAGCCCCTCAAGCCCTCGGCCCTGTACCTGACGCCCAACGAGTGGCGCGACCGGGTGGCGGCGGCAGCGATCGCCCGGCTTTCGCCCTTCACCCTGTCCGAAAACCCGGAGCGCCTGACCATCGATTGCGAGGGTCGGCAAGGCCGCACCTTCGCGGCCGAGCGCGCCGACGAATCGGCCAGCGTGTTCGATGCAGCGGTGGCGCACGTCAAGGACCTGCAGGGATCCGGTCATCACGTGATCCTTGGATCCTGGTCCGACGGCTCGCGCGACCGCCTGTGCAGCGTGCTCTCCGACCATGGGCTCAAGAAGCCCATCGCCATCAACACCCTGACGGCGGTGAACGCACTCAAGCGCGGCACCGACGTGGCGGTGGCGGTGTGGGGCCTGGAGAGCGGCTTTACCGTCGACAAGCTCGCGGTGATCTCGGAAGGCGACATCCTCGGCGACCGGCTGGTGCGCCAGAAGCGCAAGGCCAAGCGCCCGCAGGACATCATCCTCGAAGTCCAGGCGCTCCAGGCCGGCGACCTCGTGGTCCATGCCGACCACGGCATCGGCCGGTTCGTCGGCCTGAAGACGGTGACGGCCGCGGGGGCACCGCACGATTGCCTCGAGATCCAGTATGCGGGCGGCTTGCTGCTCCTGCCCGTGGAGAACATCGAGCTTCTGACCCGCTACGGCTCGGAGGATGCCGAGGTCGCCCTCGACCGTCTCGGCGGCGGCGCCTGGCAGGCCCGCAAGGCCAAGATGAAAAAGCGCATCCTCGAGATGGCGGGCCAGCTCATCCGGGTCGCGGCCGAGCGCTTCGTGCGCCAGGCCCCGCGCCTGCACGCGCCGGAAGGCCTCACCGACGAGTTCGCGGCGCGCTTCGCCTTCAACGAGACCGAGGACCAGGCCAACGCCATCGACGCGGTGCTCACCGACCTCAACGCGGGCCGGCCCATGGACCGGCTGGTGTGCGGCGACGTCGGCTTCGGCAAGACCGAGGTGGCCCTGCGTGCGGCCTTCGCCGGCGCCATGGGCGGCAAGCAGGTGGCGGTGGTGGTGCCCACCACGCTCCTGGCGCGCCAGCACTACCGGACCTTCGCCGAGCGCTTCAAAGGCCTGCCCGTCGAGGTCGCCCAGATGTCGCGCTTCGTCTCCAACACCGAGATGAAGCGGGTGCGCGACGGTCTCACCGCCGGCACCGTCGACATCGTCATCGGCACCCACGCGCTGCTGGCCAAGAACGTGGCGTTCAAGGATCTCGGCCTCATCATCGTCGACGAGGAGCAGCATTTCGGCGTGGCCCACAAGGAGCGTCTCAAGGCGCTCCAGGCCGACGTGCACGTGCTCACCCTCTCGGCGACGCCGATCCCCCGCACCCTGCAGCTCGCCATGACGGGGGTCCGCGAACTCTCCATCATCGCGACGCCGCCGGTGGACCGCCTCGCAGTGCGCACCTCCGTGACGCCGTTCGATCCGCTGCTGATCCGGGAGGCGCTGCTGCGCGAGCGCTATCGCGGCGGCCAGTCGTTCTACGTGGTGCCACGCATCGAGGATCTGGCCGAGGTCAAGAAATTCCTCGACACCGAGATGCCCGAGACGACCGTGGCGGTCGCCCATGGCCAGATGGCGGCGGGCCAGCTCGAGGACGTGATGACGGCGTTCTACGAGGGCAAGTACGATGTTCTGCTCTCGACGACCATCGTCGAATCCGGCCTCGACATTCCGACGGCCAACACGCTGATCGTGCACCGGGCCGACATGTTCGGCCTCGCCCAGCTGTACCAGCTGCGCGGCCGCGTCGGGCGCGCCAAGGCCCGGGCCTACGCGCTGTTCACGACGCCGGCCAACCGCACCCTGACGGTGCAGGCCGACAAGCGCCTGAAGGTGCTCCAGACCCTCGACACCTTGGGCGCCGGCTTCCAGCTCGCCTCCCACGACCTCGACATCCGCGGCGCCGGCAATCTGCTGGGTGACGCCCAGTCGGGACACATCAAGGAGGTCGGCTACGAGCTTTACCAGCAGATGCTGGAGGATGCCGTCACCGCGCTCAAGGCCGGCATCGAGGAGCCGGTGGAGGAGGCCTGGTCACCCACCATCGCGCTGGGCGCCCCGGTCACCATCCCGGAGGACTACGTCGAGGATCTCACCGTGCGGCTCGGCCTTTACCGCCGGCTCTCGACCCTCGAGAACGATGCCGAGATGGAAAGCTTCGGCGCCGAACTCATCGATCGGTTCGGGCCGCTGCCGCCGGAGGTGGAGCAGCTCCTCAAGATCGTCACCATCAAGATCCTGTGTCGCGACTGCAACGTCGAGAAGGTCGAGGCCGGCCCAAAGGGCGCCGTGGTGCATTTCCGCGACCGGTCGTTCGCCAACCCGCAGGGCCTCGTCGCCTACGTCGCCGGCCAAGCGTCCTTCGCCAAGGTGCGTCCGGACATGAGCATCGTGTTCATCCGCGACCTCGACTCGATCCCCGAGCGCCTCAAGATCACCACCACGATCCTGCGTGAATTGTCGAAGATCGCACGCGTCAAGAAGGCGAAGGCGGCCTGAACGTGAAACGGACGCGCTTTGCAGCGCGCCCGTCGAACCTGATTCCGTGAATTCTATAAAGGGCTTACGGGCGAACGCTCACATTCTTTCTCAGAGCCGAATCGCCCGGACCGCTTTGTGGTGGCCTCTAGAGATCGGGCTCGTTGAGCACGTAGGGGCCGATCTCGCTCTGCAGATCGATGCGGGTTCCGGCTTGGCCGGCCATGAGCTCATCCACGACGATGACCGGGATGCCGGCATGGCGCATCTGCTCGCGCAAGCGCTCGGACAGCAACGCATAGGCCGGATCGCGCGAAGACACCTGCAGCAGGATGGCAGCCGGGCGCGCGATAACCGCGAGCACGTCCTGTGCCGCCTCCAGGGAGGCGGTGACGCTGGCATAGCCGAGCTCCGCGAGCTCCGCAGCCAGCGATCGGTCGATGGCCCGACGGCCATCATCGACAACGAGAACCTGTTGCAGCGCACCCATGAGCGTCAGCGGTAGTCCATCCATCGTCCCTTGGGAAGGGACCCGTGTGACAACACACACGGCGACGATTGGTTCGCCGACATGAAAACATGGTTTTCACATCATGGGACGGGAGCGCGACGGCAACGAACCAGAACCGCCCTTCATGCGGGGCTTGCGGATCTCGTGGCAAACCACTGCTCAAAAGGGTATTTTTGAAATTCAGATGATTCGATCGACTGGGATCCGGCTTGATCTCGATTTTATGACGTGACGCGATCGATTTGGTCACGCGCTCGCGTGCGATGCCTCAGTGATCCTCGACGCCCATGGCGCGGCCGCCGGCGACGGGCACGCGAAACGGCGAGGGCAGCCACCCATCCGCGAAATCCGGTTGGGGAATGCCGCGTTGCAGCGGCCCCGCGTGACAGGCGAGTCCCCGAAAGGCGAGGGCGCCATCGGGGTCGCGGCGCAGGCTCATCAGGATGGACCGGGGATCGGCCCGTTCGGGAGCCGCCAACGTGAGGGTGACATCGTTGTCACGGCGTGCGCCGGTGAGCAGGGCGATCTCCTCGAAGGCGACCACGTCGATCACCGGAATCGCGTCCGGACGGGAGGACAGGCGGCGCTGGGGGAAGCGGCTCGGCGTGCGGTGCACGAGTACGAGACTGGCAAGGGTCGCAGGCAGGTGGCTCGCGGCGAAGTTGGCCTCCAAGGCCGCCGGCACCACAAGGTGGGTCGCCACCGGGCGCGCCAGGGCCTCGGCGAATCCCGCCGCCTCGAACATCGGCATCGCCTCGAAGGTCGCGCCGGCCACGAGGGCGGCACCGAGCCCCGTGACGAGCCCGCGCAGGTCGCTGCCGGGCAGGAGTGTGAGGAGACGCTCGCCCGGCGCCATCCGGGCGGTGATCCCATGCACTGCGATGGCGGCCGCCAGGGCATCGGCGCTGCGGTGGATCGGGCAGGCGGGATCGCCCCCGGCGAAGCTGACCAAGCCGCCGGGTCCCGGGGCGAACGGGCCACCGGACTGGTCGAGCACCATGGCATCGAGGTTGATGACGCCGTCGGGCACGTCCGGCCCGAAGGCGGCGAGGTAGCGCAGGCCGAAATACCGGGCGGCCACCCGGCGCAGGCGCTCGGCCGGATGGGTCGCGCCGAAGCGGGCCTGGGTCAGGACCGCGCTGATGCCGGCGGCCTGAACGGCGAGGACGAGGCCGTCCTCGTCCAGAGCTGCGGGCAGGAGGGCCGGAACGTGCCCGGCCGCTTCCACCGCGAGGATGGCGAGGGCTCCCTCGATAGCGTCCGGCAGGGCGATCCCGATCCGGCTCTCCGCCGGAAGCCGCCAGCCGCGGAGGCCGTTGGCGAGGCGAGCCACGATCTCGGCAGCGGCGGCGTAGGTCCAGACGATGGATTGGCGTCCACTCCGGCGGTGCTTATCCGGCGAATCGACGAAGGCGATCCGTTGCGGGTAAGCATGGGCCGTGGCGGCCAGCAGGCTGCACAGGCGCTGGCCGCGCAAGAGGGGGTCGCGCGGCGCGGCGGTCGCATCGCCCGCGGACCTCGGGAGGCTCAGCAGGGCGGGACGGGGCGAGGCCGGAGCGTGCGGCGCGGCAGCGCCGGTCGCGAAGCCCGGTGAAGGGGATGAGATGGCTGGCTGCGCCGACACGTGCGCTTGAACTCCCGATGCCCCACGTTCATGAACCCTTAGGGTTAAGCGCGCCTTAAACCGCCCTGCCCGAACGGCCCGAACGGGGCAGGTGTCATGTCTTCGCCGCATTCCCTGAGGAAAGCAGGCGCGCAATCGTTCAGGCGGGATCGGGACACACCCGATCTGCCGGCGCTGGGCCGCCAAGCCGGTGCGCGGGTCCTAGTCCGTCGT
This sequence comes from Methylobacterium sp. Leaf100, assembly GCF_001422845.1. Lineage (NCBI taxonomy): Bacteria > Pseudomonadati > Pseudomonadota > Alphaproteobacteria > Hyphomicrobiales > Methylobacteriaceae > Methylobacterium > Methylobacterium sp. Leaf100. The sequence goes on from NZ_LMMW01000004.1 coordinate 77,708, forward strand.
CACCGTGTCGCTTCGCGTCCAAACGCCCACCGGGACCTCGCGTCCCGGCCGCGCCTCCCATACAAGTCCGTCGATTTCCAGATTCCAAGGGGCCAGACCTGATGTCCTTCGCCAACCGTCCCGCGCGCCCGCTGCGCATCGCCGCGTTCCTTGCCCTGGCGGGTCTTGCCGGACCGGCCCTCGCGCAGGCTCCGAAGCCGAAGCCGGGCGCGCCTGCGCCGACGGCCCCTGCCCCGACGGCACCGGCCGCTCCCGCGGGCGGCGGCATGGCGCAGCAGCAGACCGGTCCCCAAACTGTCAACGTGAAGTCCGAGCCGTCCCAGACCGAGTGGACCAAGGTCTGCGGCAAGGACCAGGCGAGCGCAACGGACGTTTGCTACACCACCCGCGACTTCGTCTCCGATCAGGGCCAGCCGGTCCTCGCCGTCGCCGTCTACGACATGAAGAACGCCCAGCAGAACGTACGCGTGGTGCGCTACCTGCTGCCGCTGGGCCTGCTGCTGCAGCCGGGCATCCGCTTCACCGTCGACGGTCAGCAGGGCACGCCGGGCAAGTTCGCTGTCTGCTTCCCCAATGGCTGCTTCGCCGAGGCCGGCGGCGTCGGCAACGACGTCGTCAATGCGATGAAGAAGGGCACCACCCTCAACGTCAGCGTCCAGAACCAGACCCAGCGCGAGGTCACCTTCGCGGTGCCGCTCGCCGGCTTCGGCAAGGCCTTCGACGGCCCCGCCATCGACCCGAAGGTGCTGGAAGAGCAGCAGAAGAAGCTCCAGTCCGAGCTGGAGAAGCGCAGCGACGACATGCGCAAGAAACTCGAGCAGCAGAACGCCACCGGTGGTGCGGCTGCCCCGGCTCCGGCCGCCGCGCCCAAGCCCTGAGAGCGATCGGATCGCGGCCACGCCGCGATCCGCTGGGATTCGAAACGAGAAAGGCCGGGCGAAGGATCGCCCGGCCTTTCTCGTTTCGGGGGCTTTCGAACTTGCGGTCAGTTCGCCTGGGACGTCCGCATCCGGTAGGTGCCCTCCGCATCGCGCTCGAACACCTCGGCGATGCCGGTGTGGCGCAGGGCCTCGCCGGAGGTATCCGGCACAAGGTTCTGCTCGGAGACGTAGGCGACGTACTCGCTCTCGGCGTTCTCGGCGAGCAGGTGATAGAACGGCTGGTCCTTGCGCGGCCGAACCTCCTCGGGAATCGCCAGCCACCATTCCTCGGTGTTGTCGAACACCGGATCGACATCGAACACGATGCCGCGGAACGGATAGATCCGGTGCCGGACCACGGCGCCTAAGCCGAACTTGGCGGTTCTCATTTCGGGCGCGGTGGAAATCGTATCGCTCATCCCCGTCAGATAAGCCGGCCCGCCGCGGTTGTCATCGGCGACGATGCCGCCGACGACAACCGACGCCTTCAGGTCAGACCGTAGGTCTTGGCGAGTTCCGGGTCCTTGTCGGCCACGAGGCGGGCGAGATCGACGATGACCTTCGCCTGCTTCCAGGTGGCGTCGTCCTGCATCTTGCCGTCCAGCATCACCGCGCCGGTGCCGTCGGGCATCGCCTCGACGATGCGCACCGCGAAGGCGACCTCCGCCGGATCGGGCGCGAACACGCGCTTGGCGATGGCGACCTGGTTCGGGTGCAGTGTCCAGGCCCCGGCGCAGCCCATGAGGAAGGCGTTGCGGAACTGAGCCTCGCAGGCGTCCCCGTCGGAGAAGTCGCCGAACGGGCCGTAGAAGGCCTTGAGGCCGTTGGCCATGCAGGCATCGACCATTTTCGCAATCGTGTAGTGCCAGAGATCCTGCTGGGCGGAGGCGCGGACGGCGCCGTCCGAAGTCGGATCGGCAATGACGCGGTAATCCGGGTGGCCGCCGCCGACGCGGGTGGTCTTCATGCCGCGGGACGCCGCGAGATCGGCGGGGCCGAGGCTCATGCCGTGCATGCGCGGCGAGGCGGAGGCGATGGCATCGACGTTGGCCACACCCTCGGCCGTCTCCAGGATGGCGTGGACGAGGATGGGCTTCTTCACGCCGTGCCGCGCCTCGAGTTGGGCGAGCAGCTGGTCGACGTAGTGGATGTCCCACGGCCCTTCGACCTTGGGCACCATCACCACGTCGAGCTTGTCGCCGACCTGGGAGACGATCTCGAACAGGTCGTCGAGAATCCAAGGCGAGTTCAGGGCATTGATGCGGGTCCACAGGCCGGTGCCGGACGCGGCGAAGTCGGTGGCCCGCGCCATGGCGACGAAGCCCTTGCGCGCGGCCTCCTTCTGATCGACGGGCACGGCGTCCTCGAGGTTGCCCAGCACCACGTCGACGGTGGCGGCAAGCTCGGGCACGCGGGCGCGGACCTTGTCGTTGTGCGGCGGCACGAAGTGGATCATGCGCTCGAGCTTCACCGGAAGCTCACGGAACGGTGCGGGCGCGCCGGTGGCGAGCGGCTGGAAGAAGCGGCGGGGCAATTTCATCGGCGTCTCAGGCTCCGTGTTCTTGTGTGTCGGGGTCCCGCCCCAGCGGTTAGTTCAAGCCTGCCCCCGTCGTAAAGGTGCGCGGACACACCAAACCATTTGCCACTCGGCCGGGATGAGAGGACCATCCGGAACGAGACCCGCCGCCTCACGTTCTGAGGACGAGGCGGGCACCTCGACGACGAACGAAGGACGGACCCATGTCCGGATCATCGATCAGCCGTATCGGCCTCCGGTCCACGGCGCTCGTGTGCGCGGCCGTCATCGGTCTCGGCCTCCCACAGCCGGGTTCCGCCGCCGAGCGAGGCAGGCCCCCAGAACGCACCGTCTTCACCGCCGCGGACGCCGCATCGGCGCGACCCGACGGACTTCCCGCGGGCCTGCGCATCCCCGGTGACGATCCGGCCGCCTTCGCCCGGCTCCTCGACGACGCGCGGGCCGTCGCCGACCCCTGGCTGGTGCTCTCGGGCGGCGGCGAGAACGGCGCCTTCGCGGCCGGTCTCCTCAAGGGGTGGAGCGAGGCCGGCACCCGGCCGAGCTTCGGCGTGATCACGGGCGTCAGCACGGGTGCGATGATCGCCCCCTTCGCCTTCGTCGGGTCGGGCGGCGATGAAGCCTTGCACAAGGCCTACACGGACATCTCGGCCGCCGACGTCTTCGAATTCGGCGGCACCAACGAAGCCCTGACCGACACCTGGCCGCTCAAGCGGCGCATCGACCAATCGGTGACCCCGAAGCTGCTTCAGGCCATCGCGGCCGAGCACGCAAAGGGACGGCGTCTCCTCATCGCCACCACGGCGGTGGATTCCGAGCGGCCGGTGCTGTGGGACATGGGCGCCATCGCCGCGACGGGCGGCCCGAAGGCCCTCGCCCTTTTCCGGGACATCATCCTCGCGTCCTCGGCGGTGCCGGGGGTGTTTCCGCCGGTGATGGTGCAGGCCATGGCAGGGTCCAGGCCGATCCAGGAAATGCACGACGACGGCGGGACCACGGCGCCGTACTACCTCGCCCCCGAAGCGACGCTGCTCTCCGCCGACCCGGTCGCCCTGCCGACCCACCGGGTCTACCTCGTGATCAACAACACGCTTGCGCCGCACTTCCAGATGGCCTCGCGCACCACCCTGAGCGTGCTCGGCCGGTCCATGTCGGCGGCGATCAAGGCGCAGACCCGCGCCGCCCTCGCGCTCAGCCGGGGGTTCGCCCAGCGCACGGGCCTCGACCTTCGTGTCGCCGAAATCGACGGGCGCTTCACCCGGACGAGCACGGTGCCCTTCGACCAGACCTACATGAGGGCGCTGTTCGCCCACGGCGAGGCCCTGGGACGGGCCGGCACGGCGTTCACCGGGGAGGGCATCGACGCCGATCGCCCGACGGTCTCGCGACCGGGGGCGACGGAGCCGCAGCACACGTCCTCGGGCCACGCCGTCAAGGATTTGGCCCGGCGCTGAACGTCACCGCATCAAGCTCGGGGCACCGAGACGAGGCACCACGCCCTCGCGCATGACGATCCGGCGCAAGGGTGCGATCGTCGTCATGGCGAGGAGCCCGAGGCCGCGCAGGGCGTCCACGGGCAGGAAGCCGGTGAGCAGGCTTCGGTTGAGGGTGTCCACCGCCAGGGTCCGCAGGCGCGCGTCGCGACTGCGACCCCGGGCGAACCCCGCCAGTGCCGCCCGCGAGCCCGGGTCGCGTCCGTCGCCCACCGCCTCCACGACGGCGTCCCGCAGGGCCGCCGCATCGCGCAGACCGAGGTTGAGGCCCTGCGCGCCGATGGGCGGGAAGACATGGGCCGCCTCGCCGACAAGGGCGAGGCGGGCGGAAACCGGACTCGTCAGGGCGAGGCCACGCATGGGGACGAGGCCGCGCGGCCCGTCGATCCGCATGGCCCCCAGCATCCCCTGCGCCTGGGTCTCCACGGCGCGTGCGAGCCCGGCCTCGTCGAGGGCCGCCAGGGCCTGCGCCCGCCTGTCGTCCATCACCCAAACGAGGCTGGAGCGGTGGCCACCAGGCAGCGGAACCAGGGTGAACGGCCCCTGCCGCGTGTGGAACTCCGTCGAGACGTCCCGGTGCGGACGGGTGTGGGCGAGGATCGTGGTGATGGCGGCCTGCGGGTAGGACCATTCCCGGGGGACGAGACCGGCGGCAGCCCGCAGCTTCGACCGGGCACCGTCGGCCCCGACCGCGAGGCGGGCGGACAGGCGCGTGCCGTCCGCGAGGGTGAGATCGGCGGCCTCCGCGCCCACGTGGAACTCGGCCGCGTCGCTCTCGAACAGGGTGAGGTTGGCCATGCCCCGGGCCTGCGCCCGCAGGCTCTCGACGAGCCGGGCGCTCTCGACGTTCCAGCCGAAGGCATCGAGGCCGATCTCGGTCGCGACGAAGCGGGCCGGGGGCGGCCGGAACAAGCTGCCGGTGTCGTCGACGATGTGGAGCTCGGCCAGCGGGCTCGCGTGAGGAGCAATGCCCTCCCAGGCACCGAGCGCCCTGAGGAAGCGCACCGACCCGTCGAGGAGGGCCACGGTCCGCCCGTCGGCCACGGGCGCGTGCCGGCCGACGAGGGCGGTGGGGATGCCGTCGCGGGCGAGCGCCAGGGCGGCCCCGAGGCCGGCGGCCCCGGCGCCGACGACGGCCACGGCGAAGGGGGCCCCCACGCGCGAAACGGTATCAGGCGATGGGGCCACGGGGTTGTTCTCCTGGGCACGGCCCATCCGATGCGGGGATCGAAGGCAGGTGTCGACGTGGGACAGACCGGCCGATCCGTCACCCCTTACAGAGGGAGGAGCCCGGATCGGTCAAGGGACGCGATGGTGCGGGAAAACAGCGCCGGTTAGCATCCCGGGCGAGAACACCCGTCCGCCCGCGCCGGAGATGCCCGTGAACCTCGCCATCGCGCTCTTCGCGCTCGGCTTCCTCATGCTGGTGGCCTATCGCGGCTTCAGCGTCATCCTGTTCGCCCCCATCGCGGCGCTCGCGGCCGTGCTGCTCACCGATCCCTCCGCCGTGCTGCCGGTGTTCTCCGGCCTGTTCATGGAGAAGATGGTCGGCTTCGTGAAGCTGTACTTGCCCGTGTTCCTGCTGGGCGCCGTGTTCGGCAAGGTCATCGAGATGTCGGGCTTCTCGCGCTCCATCGTCACGGCGGTGATCGAGGTCGTCGGCGCCAGGCGGGCCGTCCTCTCCATCGTTCTGGTGTGCAACCTGCTCACCTATGGGGGCGTCTCGCTCTTCGTCGTGGTGTTCGCGGTCTACCCGTTCGCGGCCGAAGCGTTTTGCCTCTCCGACATCCCGAAGCGCCTGATCCCCGGCACCATCGCGCTCGGCGCGTTCTCCTACACCATGGACGCCCTGCCGGGCACGCCGCAGATCCAGAACATCATCCCGACCACCTTCTTCAACACCACCACCTGGGCGGCCCCCTGGCTCGGGCTCATCGGCGCGGCCTTCATCCTCGTCATCGGCGTCGCCTACCTGGATGCGCGCATCGCGGCGGCCAAGCGGAGGGGCGAGGGCTACGGCAGCGGCCACACCAACGAACCGGCGGTGATGGATGTCGCCGCGCGGGCGCACCCGGCCATCGCCCTCCTGCCGCTCGTGGTGGTGGGGCTCGCGAACCTCGCCTTCACGGCAGCGATCCCGCGCCTCTACGGGTCCAAGGTCGAGACGGCGCTCGCCGGCCTCGACAAGCCCATCGTGACGACGATCGCCTCGGTCACCGTCATTTGGGCCGTTGAGCTGGCGCTGCTCGCTGGCATCCTCACGGTGCTGGCCTTCGCCTGGAAGCCCGTCGCCCAGGGCTTCGCCGAGGGCAGCCGGGCGGCGGTAGCGGGTGCGCTACTGGCCGCCATGAACACCGCCTCCGAGTACGGCTTCGGCGCGGTCATCGCAGCACTCCCGGGCTTCCTCGCCATCCGCGAGGCGCTCTCGGCGATCCCGAACCCCCTGGTGAACGAGGCCGTCACCGTGACGGCGCTCGCCGGCATCACCGGTTCGGCCTCGGGCGGCTTGAGCATCGCGCTCGCAGCCATGTCGGGCACCTTCATCGCGGCGGCGCAAGGGGCCGGCATCCCCATGGAGGTGCTGCACCGGGTGGCCAGCATGGCGAGCGGAGGCATGGACACGCTGCCTCACAACGGCGCCGTGATCACGCTTCTCTCCGTCACCGGACTGACCCATCGGCAGGCCTACGCCGACATCTTCGCCATCACGGTTCTCAAGACGACGGCCGTGTTCGTGGTGATCGCAATCTACTACCTCACCGGGATCGTATGAGGCGCAGGGGCTCCGCGAACGGCTCACCCGCCGGGCAGGGGCGATGCGCCATTGCCCTTCGCAGCACACCGTCTATGTCGGCTCTGAACTGAATACCACGAGGAGCTAAGCCCCATGCCGAAGGCGATCCGAGTCCACGAATACGGCGACCCCGAGGTGATGCGCTACGAGGACGTCACGGTGGCCGAGCCGGGCCCAGGGCAGATCCGCGTCCGCCAGAGCGCCATCGGCGTCAACTTCATCGACATCTACTTCCGCTCGGGCGCCTACAAGGTGCCGCAACTGCCCTTCACCCCCGGCAATGAGGGCGCCGGCACCGTGGTGTCGGTGGGCGAGGGCGTGACCGAGTTCCGGGCCGGCGAGCGCGTGGCCTACGGCTCGGCCGCCGGCACCTATGCGGAGGAGGTGGTGATCCAGGCCAGCGCCGCCGTGCATCTCGCCGACGGGGTGGAGGACACCACCGCCGCCGCGATGATGCTGAAGGGCCTCACCGCCGAGTATCTCCTGCACCGGACGTATCGGGTGAAGGCCGGCGACACGATCCTGTTCCATGCGGCCGCCGGCGGCGTCGGCCTCATCGCCTGCCAGTGGGCCAAGCACCTCGGCGCCACCGTCATCGGCACCGTCGGCTCGACCGAGAAGGCGGAACTCGCGCGGGCCAACGGCTGCGACCACGTCATCCTCTACCGCGACGAGGACTTTTCCGCCCGGGTGAAGGAGATCACCGGCGGCAAGGGCGTGCCGGTGGTCTACGATGGCGTCGGCCGCGACACCTTCCCGGCGTCCCTCGACTGCATCAGCCCGCTGGGTCTCTTCGTGAGTTTCGGCTCGGCCTCGGGTCCCGTGGACGATTTCAGCCTCGCGCTCCTCGGCCAGAAAGGCTCGCTCTACGCCACCCGCCCCTCGCTCTTCGCCCATGCGGGCAAGCGCGAGACCCTGGACGCCATGGCCAAGAACCTGTTCTCCGTGGTGGCGAGCGGCGCGGTGACGATTCCCGTCCACGCCCAGGCGAAGCTCTCGGAGGCCCCCCAAGTCCACCGCGATCTCGCCAGCCGCAAGACCACGGGCGCCACGGTGATGATCCCGTGATCCTGTCCACTCGGATCCTGTTCTCCCGGGATCGGAGGACGCCGTGATCCCCGGATCATCGGATATCCTCCTCGTCGTCGACGTGCAGGTCGATTTCTTGGCCCGCGGGGCGCTCGCCGTGCCGGACGGCGACGCGGTGATCGCCCCGATCAACCGCCTCATCGACCGGTTCGCCCACGTGGTGGTGACCCAGGACTGGCACCCGCCGGGCCACGTCTCCTTCGCCACCAGCCATCCGGGCCGGGCGGCGTTCGAGAGCGTGGTGCTCCCCTACGGCCGCCAGGTGCTGTGGCCGGAGCATTGCGTGCGGGGAACGGCCGGTGCCGTCCTCGCCCCCGGGCTCCGAGCCGAGCGCGCCGAACTGGTGATCCGCAAGGGGCACCACCGCCATGTCGACAGCTACTCGGCGTTCCTGGAAGCCGACCGGACCACGCCCACCGGGCTCGCCGGCTACCTGCGCGAGCGCGGGTTCACCCGCGTGGTCGTGTGCGGCCTCGCCACGGATTACTGCGTCGGCTGGACTGCCCTCGATGCCCGCGCAGCGGGGTTCGAGGCCGTGGTCGTCACCGATGCCGTGAGGGGCATCGACATCGAGGGTTCGGTCGCCCGCGCCATGGCCGCCATGGCGGCGGCCGGGGTCGGTTTCGTCGAGAGCGCGGCCTACACCGCGCTGCCGTAGAGATCGTAGGCGTCCGCCCGCTCGATCTTCACGGTGACGATGTCGCCGATGCGGAGCGGGCGGCGGGAGGTGACGTGGACGTTGCCGTCGATCTCCGGCGCGTCGTATTTCGAGCGCCCCTTGGCGATGCCGCCCTCCACCGCATCGATGATGACAGGCAGGCGCTTGCCGACCCGCGCCTTCTGCAGGCGCGCGGAGACGATCTGCTGCGCCTCCATGAACCGGCGCTTGCGCTCGGCCTGGACTTCCGGCGGAACCGCGTCACCGAGTTCGTTGGCGGGCGCGCCCTTCACCGGCTCGTAGGCGAAGCAGCCGACGCGCTCGAGTTTCGCCTCCTTGATCCAGGCGAGCAGCTCCTCGAACTCGGTCTCGGTCTCGCCGGGAAATCCGACGATGAAGGTCGAGCGGATGGCGAGATCCGGGCAGATCTCGCGCCAGCGCCGGATGCGCTCCAGTTGCTTCTCCTGGTTGCCCGGCCGGCGCATGCGCTTGAGCACGGAGGGCGAGGCGTGCTGCAGCGGCATGTCGAGATAGGGCAGGATCTTGCCCTCGGCCATCAGGGGGATGACGTCGTCCACGTGCGGGTAGGGGTAGACGTAGTGCATCCGTACCCAGGCCCCGAGTTCACCGAGCTCGGCGGCGAGATCGTAGAACTTCGCCCGGACCTCGCGGCCCTGCCATGGGCTCGTGGCGTAGCGGATGTCGACGCCGTACGCGGAGGTGTCCTGCGAGACCACCAGCAGTTCCTTGACGCCGGCTTTCACCAGTTTTTCCGCCTCGCGCAGCACGTCGCCCGCAGGTCGGCTGACGAGGTCGCCGCGTAGGGACGGGATGATGCAGAAGGTGCAGCGATTGTTGCACCCCTCTGAAATCTTTAAGTAAGCGTAGTGGCGCGGGGTGAGCTTCACCCCCTGCGGCGGCACCAGATCGAGGAACGGATCGTGGGCCGGAGGCACCGCCTCGTGCACCGCCGCCACCACGGATTCGTAGGCCTGCGGCCCGGTGACGGCCAAGAGGTTCGGGTACTTCTCGCGGATCTCCTCGGGCTGCGCGCCCATGCAGCCGGTGACGATGACCCGGCCGTTCTCCGCCATGGCCTCGCCGATGGCCGAGAGCGATTCGGCCTTCGCCGAATCGAGGAAGCCGCAGGTGTTGACGATGACGACGTCCGCCCCGTCGTGGCGCCGGGCGAGTTCGTAGCCCTCCGCCCGCAGGTGGGTGAGGATGCGCTCGGAATCCACCAGCGCCTTGGGGCAGCCCAGCGACACGAACGAAATCTTGGGCGCGGCCTTCGAAGACGCCGGCGGCAGCAGGGGTGAAGCGGTCATGGGCACTCGTCGGGAGCGGTCGAACGAGTGTCGAACGGCCGGTGATTCGAGGAAATCGGGTGAGTTGACAACTCTATAGCCGCATCCGGGCCGGCTTGCGAGCCTCACCGTTTCGGGCGCGCCATGCATCGCGACCGCTTCCCCGGCGGCCAAGCGCGTGCCAACTCGGAAAAACCCGGAATCCTTGCCGCAGGGCAGGGCGGGTATCCCATTGCCGCGTGACTCTCTAAGCCCCCATCATCATGTGGACCGCAGACATCCCGTTCGTCGATCCCGTCGCGGCGGCAGAAGCCCTGGCGCACCTGCCGGGGCTCGCCTTCCTCGACAGCGCCATGCATCACCCGACCCTCGGCCGGACCTCGACCCTGGCGGCGGACCCGTTCGCCCGGTTCCGGTATCGCGACGGTCAGGCCACCCTGGACGGCGCGCCCGTGCCCGGTACCGGCCTCGACGCCCTGCGCGCCTGCCTCGCCCCCTATCGGATCGACCCAGAGCCGGGCGAGCCGGGCTTCACCGGCGGGGCCATCGGCTACTTCGCCTACGATCTCGGCGAACGCCTGGAGCGGGTGGCGGCCCCGGCCCGGCGCGCGGGCCTGTGCGACGACATCGCCTTCAACCTCTACGACACGGTGCTCACCATCGACCACAAGAGCGGCACCTGCCGGCTCATGGCCACGGGCTTTCCCGAGCGAGACCCCGCCGCCCGGCAGGCCCGGGCGCAGGCGCGCCTCGCCCTGTTCGCGCATTGCCTCTCCGGCGCCCGTCCGACGCCCGAGCCGGCGGCGCAGGGTCCCCTGGTCTGGCACTCCAACTTCACGAAGGGCGCCTACGAGGCCGCGGTGGAGCGGGTGCGGGACTACATCCGCGCCGGAGACATCTATCAGGCCAACATCGCCCAGCGCTTCGAGGCCAGCCTGCCGGCGGGCTTCGATGCGCTCGGTCTCTACCGCCGCCTGCGCGCCACCAACCCGGCGACCTTCGGCGCCTATCTCGCCTTCGAGACCCTACGCGTCGCCTCGAGCAGCCCCGAGCGCTTCCTTAAGCTCTCGGGGCGGGACATCGAGACCCGCCCGATCAAGGGCACGGTGCGCCGCGTCGCCGACCTGGCGGAGGATGCGCGCCTGGGGGCCGCGCTCCAGGCCGACCCCAAGGAGCGCGCCGAGAACATCATGATCGTCGACCTCCTGCGCAACGACCTCTCGCGCATCTGCGAACCGCACAGCGTGCGGGTGCCGGTCCTGTGCGGGCTCGAATCCTACGCCTCCGTCCACCATCTCGTGTCCGTGGTCACCGGAACCCTGAAGGACGGGATGGACGCCATCGACCTGATCCAGGCGACCTTCCCCGGCGGCTCCATCACCGGAGCACCGAAGCTGCGCGCCATGGACATCATCACCGAGATCGAGGGCGACGCCCGCGAACTCTATTGCGGCGCCATCGGGGCCCTGGGCTTCGACGGTAGCCTCGACACCTCCATCGCCATCCGCACGGTGGTGATGGACGGCCACACGGCCGTGCTTCAGGCGGGCGGCGGCGTCACCCTGCTGTCCGACCCGGGCCGCGAATACGAGGAGACCCTGACCAAGGCCGCGCGGGTGTTCCAGGCGTTCGAGCCAGACGGGGAGAGCGCGCCGTGATCCTCGTCATCGACAATTACGATTCCTTCGTCTTCAACGTGGTGCGGTACTTCGAGGAACTCGGACAGACCGTGCGGGTGGTGCGCAACGACGCCGTCGATGTCGCCGGCATCCGGGCGCTCGCCCCCGAGGCGATCGTGATCTCGCCCGGCCCCTGCACGCCCGCCGAGGCCGGCATCTCGCTCCCCGCCATCCGCGAGCTGTCCGGCGCGATCCCCCTGCTCGGCGTCTGCCTCGGCCACCAGGCCATCGGGGCGGCCTTCGGCGGTCGCGTCGAACGGGCAGGCCGGCCGCTCCATGGCCAGGCGACCCCCATCACCCACAGGGGGCAAGGCCTGTTCGCCGCCCTGCCGAGCCCGATGCAGGTGGGACGCTACCATTCCCTCATCGTCACGCCGGAGCCCGGCATGGAAAGGTCGCTCACCGTGGACGCCGTCTCGGCCGAGGGCGAGGTGATGGCCCTGTCCCACACGCAGCATCCGACCTGGGGCATCCAGTTCCACCCGGAATCCGTGCTGACCGAGCACGGCCACGCCCTGTTCGGCAACTTTTTGGAGTTGGCCCGCGCCTGGCGCGCGGGGGAGGGGCAGGAGCGGGTGCGGTCCCATGCCGTGGTTTGACGGCGCCCTCATTGCGGGGCCGACGGCCCAGTTCGACCTCGCCGACCGGGGCCTGACCCTGGGCGACGGGGTGTTCGACACGGCGCTCGCCCGCGACGGCCGCATCGTGTTCGAGGCCGCGCATGTCGCGCGTCTGGCCGCCGCCACGCGGGCCCTCGGGTTCTTCGTCGACCCGGCGCGCATCACGCAAGCCATGCGGGCCGTGGCCGACGGGGCAGGGGAGCTGGCGGCGATCCGCACTACCGTGACCCGGGGCGCGGGACCGCGCGGCCTCGCGCCCCCGGCCGAGCCGCACCCGGTCCTGTGGGCGAGCGCGGCGCCGCTCCCGCCCGCCCTGCCCTTCGCCTCCCTGACGCTGCATCCCACGGACATCCGCCGCAACGACACCTCGCCGGCCGCGCGCTGGAAGACGCTCGGCTACCTCGACGCCGTGCTGGCGGCGGCCGAGGCGCGGGCGGCCGGGTTCGACGAGGCCCTGTTCTGCAACACCCACGGGCGCGTCGCCTGCGCCGGCACCGGCAACCTGTTCGCGGTGTTCGGCACCCGCCTCGTCACCCCGCCCCTGTCGGAGGGCGTGCTCGCCGGCATCGTCCGCGCCGAACTTTTAGGATTGGCCCCGGGCCTCGGGCTCGTGGTCGAGGAGCGGCCCCTCGAACTCCCGGACTTCCTCGGCGCCGAGGCGGTGTTCCTCACCAATTCCCTGCGCGGGCTGGCCCCCGTGCGGGCCGTCGGCGCGACGGCGTTTGCCGAGCATCCGGCCGTCACGGCCTTGAGCGAGGCCCTGCGCGCGGCCATGCAAGCGTGACCGGGCCGCGCGATCACCGCTGGTGGCTGCGCCTCGCCCTGATGGCGGCCTACGGCTTCATCGGGATCGTGCATCTCGCCGCCCCCGACGCGTTCCTGCCGATCATGCCGGACTGGGTGCCGGCCCCGCGCCGCGTGGTGATCCTCACGGGCCTCTGCGAACTCGCCGGCGTCGCCGGCCTGATCTGGCCGCCGACCCGGCGCTGGGCCGGCATCGGGCTCGCCCTCTACGCCGTCTGCGTGTTCCCGGCCAACATCAAGCACGCGGTGGAGGGCATCCCCGTCGCCGGCCTGCCTGATTCGTGGTGGTATCACGGGCCGCGCCTCGCGTTTCAGCCGGTCTTCGTCTGGTGGGCCCTCTACGCCACCCACGCGATCGACTGGCCCCGCCGGACCAGGTGAGGGCAGGGCGTCCGTGTCCGAGATTCCGAAGGGGTCACCCCTTCGGCGGGTGTCGGGCAGAGCCCGACGAAGACCTCCAGGGCTCCGCCCTGGACCCGCGAAGGGCTAGCCCTTCGCACCCTGACTCTCACCTCTTCTCGGCTCGCTTCACCGCCGTCCAGGCGGCCTCCATGGTGTCTAGGGACGCGTCGCCCAGCGTATTCCCGTCGGCCGTGAGGCGGGCCGCCATGGCGGTGAAGCGCCGCTCGAACTTCGTATTCCCTGATCTCAAGGAATATTCCGGATCGATCCCGAGATGGCGGGCGAGGTTGGCCACCGAGAACAGCAGATCGCCGACCTCCTCGGCCACGTCCGCCCGGGTGCCGTTGAGCATGGCATCGGCGACCTCGTCGGTCTCCTCGCGGACCTTGGCGACGACGTCGGCCGGGTCCGACCAGTCGAAGCCGTAGGTCGCCGCCCGGGCCGAGAGTTTTTCCGCGCGGCTGAGGGCGGGCAGGGCGCGGGCGATGCCGTCGAGGGGACCCGGGTCGCGCGTCGGCCGCCCCGCCCGCTCGGCCGCCTTGATCGCCGCCCATTGCCGCTCCACCGCCGCCGGATCGCGCAAGGATGAGTCCGCCGGTACCGGGCCGCCATCGGGGGCGAACACGTGCGGGTGGCGCCGGACCATCTTGGCGACGATGGCGTCCACCACGTCCGCGAAGGTGAAGCGCCCGGCCTCCTCGGCGATCCGGGCGTGGAACACGACTTGGAGCAGCAGATCGCCGAGCTCGTCGCGCAGATCCGCCGCGTCGCCCCGTTCGATGGCGTCCACGACCTCGTGGGCCTCCTCCACGGCGTAGGGTGCGATGGAGGCGTGCGTCTGGGCGAGGTCCCAGGGGCAACCCGTCTCCGGGTCGCGCAGGGCCGCCATCAGGGTCAGGAGCGCGTCGATGGTCAAGGGAGACTCCGGGACGTTTGCGGCGAGGGCGAAGGAACCCATAGCCGATCCGGCCGTGGAGGGGTGAGGCTGGGGACAGATCCGGGACAGGCGGTGCGCATCTCTTCAAAAGTCCCCCCAAAACCCCCTTTGCCCGGCGTGTTCGTTAAACCGAACGGCGCCCGATCCCCTTAGGAAAGGTATCAGTAAGAGATTCTCAGAGAGTCAGTTATGCAGGTTATATGGGGAGTCGAAAACCTGCGTGCGCGGAAGGGGTTGAGCCCTGTTCGCGTATCGAACTCTGCGTGGTTTCGTATCGAACTCTGCGCCGGTCCGTATCGAACTCTGCGTGGGAAACGGGGGTGGGCGTATGGGATTCGGCGCATCCGCGTATTGGGTTCGGCGTGGAAACCGGATCCGGCCGGTGAACTCCGGGGATAGTTCGAAAACCGACCCCGTATCGAACTCTGCGTGCCGCCCTCGCCCGGTCCGGACGCGCGACCCGCAGGATCGAATTCACGAGTCCCGACCGGTGGATAGCCGGGATGACGCCGTCCGCCCGTGAGACTCCCGTGCCCCGGATCGGGCATGGTCCCGTCCTCATGGCGCCGCATCGGCGCGGACGGCACGGGTTCGGGATCGCGGCTTTTGGGGATCGAGGACACATTGGCGGGCATCCGCGACGCCGATCTCCTGGCCGAGGTCGAGGCGGCGCGTGGCGGCTTCCTGTTCGCCACCATCGCGGAGACCATCTTGCACCGGCAGCGGGCGCGGGACGCCGAGGCCGCCGCCCGCGGGGCCGTCGCCGGGCGGCGGCAGGCCATGGCGCGCGACCAGCGCCGGCGCGACGCCGTGCGCGAGGTCATCGAGAACGAGCCCACGGGGCCCGAGAACCTCCAGCACATCCACTCGGTGCTGGCGCTCTGCGGCCTGCCCTACCGGGACCCCGGCGACGCCCGCGAATTCTTCCGGGAATACGGCAAGAATTCCCTCAGTCTCCTGGCCGGACGCCTGAAGAACCCCGCCACCGGCGAGATGGAGTTCCAGGGCCTGCCCTACGGCCCCAAGGCTCGCCTCGTGCTCCTGCACCTCTGCACCGAGGCCGTGCGCCAGCGAAGCCCCACCATCGCGGTGGCCGACAGCCTGTCGGGCTTCATGAAGGAGATGGGATTCGCCGTCACCGGCGGCGAGCGCGGCACCATCCGGCAGTTCAAGGAGCAGCTGGCGCGGCTCGCCGCCTGCACCCTGCAGATCGGCCTGTGGGACGGTGCCGGCAGCGCCAGCACCCTCAACGTCCCGCCGTTCCGCCAGCTCGACCTGTGGCTGCCGCAGGGCGCCGACGGGGTGGTCTGGCAGAAGAGCGTCCAGTTCCACCAGGATTTCTACGACAATCTTATCCAGCACGCCCTGCCGGTGGACATCCGCGCGGCTCGGGCGTTCTCGGGCTCCGCGCGCAAGCTCGATCTGCTGTTCTGGGTCGGCTACCGCCTGCGCGCGCTCCAGCGTCCCCTCCGGCTCACCTGGGACAACCTGCACAGGCAGTTCGGCGCCGACAATGCCAGCATCCGCAGCTTCCGGCAGGCCTTCAAGGCGGATCTCGCCCATCTGCAGGAGGTGTTCCCGAAGCTGCCGATCCGGCTGGACGACAACGGCATGCTGCTCCAGCCGGCCGATGCCGGCGCCCTGCTGATTCCGCCGCGGGCCGGCAAGCCGGCCCGGAAGGCCGTCGCGGCCTGACGCGTCGGTGATGGAAGGCAGGGAATAATACGCATTCTCTTGTCTTCATGGAATATTCTGATAATCCTACGGGCAGGGATTAGTTAGAATATTCCATGGAATGGCGATGTTTCCGAACGAGGCCGAGATCGAAGCCGCTCTGGCTGTCCTGCGTCGACAGCGCGACGCCCTCGACCGGCAGATCGCCGACCATGCCCTCTACCTCGAACTCGGCCGCCGCCTCGGTGCGGCCTCCCGCCCATCTCCGGCGCCGACGGCCGAACCCGAGGCACGCCCGGGCGAGGACATCGCCGCCGCCCGCCGCCACGGGCGCGCCCTGGTGGCCGCCGCCCTCGACATCCTGCACGAGGCCAACCGGCCGCTGCATGCGGGCGAGATCCTGCCCGGCCTGACGGCGCGCGGCTTCGACCTGCCCGGCCACGATCCGGTGGCCGCCCTCAACACCCGCCTGTGGAAGCGCTCCGGCCCCGGTGGCCCCCTGCGGCGCCTCGGTGACGCGGTCTACGCACCCTCGGAGGAGGAGGCCGATCGGGCGTGAGCCTTCCGGTCCGGGATCCCGAAGGGGTCACCCCTTCGGCGGGTGTCGGGCAGAGCCCGACGCAGAACCCAGGGCCGGTCTTTGTAAATTTCTGCCTGGACCCGCGAAGGGCTCGACCCTTCGAACCCGGACATCAGTCCGGCAGGGCGAACACCGTGAGCTGGCCCCCCAGCGCCGTGTAGTTCGCGAGCGCCGCGTAGCCGCCCACCGCCCCGGCGCCGTCGTTGGGGTCCGTGAGACCGGCGGCCAGCCCGATGCCGGCCCAGCCGCCGATTCCTGAGAGCACCGCCACGTATTGCCGGCCCCTGTGGGTGTAGGTGGTCACGTTGCCGACGATGCCCGACGGGGTCTTGAACCGGTAGCGTTCCCGGCCGGTCCGGGCATCGACGGCCTTGAGATGGCCTTCGAGGGTTCCGTAGAACACCACGTCCCCGGCGGTGGCGAGGACGCCCGACCACACGGAGAACGGCTCGGGGATCGACCAAGCGATCCGTCCGCGCACCCCGTCCCAGGCCGTGAGGCTGCCGGTGTGGCCGTCGCCCGGCGGCGGCTGCAGGCTCAGGGTGGCGCCGACATAGGGCAGGCCGGGCGTGTAGGTCACCCGGAACGGCTCGTAGGTCATGCAGATGTGGTTGGTCGGCACGTAGAACAGGCGCGTCCGGGGCGAGTAGGCCGCCGGCTGCTGGTTCTTGGCGCCGATGGCGCCGGGGCAGATGCCCGGGGTGGTCTCGTCTTCGCCGGTCCGCTCGGGGGCGTAGCGCGGATCGAGGACGGGCCGGCCGTAGGTTTTCGAGGCCCGGTCGAGGTCGATGTGCGTGGCCCAGTTCACCGCCGGATCGAACTTCTCCGCCACCAGGAGTTCGCCCGTGGCGCGGTCCAGGGTGTAGGCGAAGCCGTTGCGGTCGAAATGGGTGAGCAGCGTCCGCATGCGGCCGTCCATCGCCTGGTCGGTCAGGATCATCTCGTTGACGCCGTCGTAGTCCCACTGGTCGTGGGGCGTCATCTGGTAGAGCCAGCGCGCCCGGCCCGTATCCGGATCGCGGGCGACGATGGACTGCGCCCAGCGGTTGTCGCCGGGGCGCTGGCCGGGGTTCCAGGTCGAGGGATTGCCGGTGCCGTAATACATGAGGTTCAGGGCGGCATCGTAGGCGTACCAGCCCCAGGTGCAGCCGCCGCCGGTCTTCCACTGGTCGCCCTCCCACGAGGCCAGGGAGGAATCCCGGCCGATGGGCCGGCCCAGCACGGTGGTGGTTTCGGGATCGACGCGCATGTCGGCGTCCGTGCCCATGGAGTAAGCCCGCCAGAGGCGCCGGCCCGTCTTCGCGTCGTAGGCGGTGAGGTGGCAGCGCACGCCGAACTCGCCGCCCGAAAGGCCGACGAGGATCTTGTCCTTCACCGGCAGGACCGTGGCGGTGTTGGTCTCGCCCCGGGCCGGATCGCCGTTGCGGACCGCCCAATTCACCCGGCCGGTCGCGGCGTCGAGGGACACCAGCGTGGTGTCGGCCTGGTGCAGCAGAATCGCCCCATCCGCGTAGGCCAGACCCCGATTGACCGTGTCGCAGCACAGCATCGCGACGACGGACGCATCCTGCTTGGGCTCGTACTTCCAGAGGATGCGGCCGTCGTGGTCGAGGTCCAGGGCATAGACGATGTTGGGGAACGGCGTGTGGACGTACATCACCGCACCGACCACCAGCGGGGCGCCTTCGTGCCCACGCAACACGCCCGTCGAGAAGGTCCAGGCGACCTGGAGGCGGGCGACGTTCTCGGCCGTGATCCCGTCGAGGGGCGAATAGCGGGTGTTGGCCGCGTCCACGGTCTGGAGCACCGGCCCGCCCGTCGCGTCCTGGGCCGGCTCCTGGGCTCCCGCGGGGAGGGTGGTGGCTCCGGCCAGGGCGGCAAGACCAAGAAGACCAAGACCAAGACCGGGACAGGGCGGTAGCGCGCGACGCATGGGATCCCCTCGGGTGTGGTTCGGGGAGGTCTAGGCGATTTCAACCCTCACGGCTCATGCGCGAAGGGACGCGGGCGGAGAGCCCGCCCGCGTCCTCGATCGGGAGCCGAATCAGTAGAACGGCCCGTAGACGGGGCGGGGGCCGTAGAACGGGCGCGGTGGTCCGTAGGCGTAGCCCGGCCCGTAGAAGCGCCGCGGGCCGTAGAACGGACGCGGTCCGTAGCCGTAGCCCCGGTAGATCGGCCGGCACCGTCCCCAGCGATTGGGCGCCCAACCGGGGCCGCAACCGAAGGCGACGGTCTGCACCGTGGCATCCGTGGGGGAACCGGCAAACGGGGCCGCGAGGGTGCCGGCGGGAGCCGGGGGCAGCGGAGCGGCATGGGCGGCCGAGGCGAGGCCGACACCGCAGGCGACGGCGAGAGCCGCGACGAGCGCGTTCACAGACATGGAACAGACCCTTCTGCTGTTGTGAGGGCGATCCGGCCGCGAGGACCGGATCGCCAACCAAAATGCCCCCGCCCGGCTGAACGCTCGCTGACATGATCTGGGCGCGATTGTGATCCCCGGCTCAGCGCAGGAGGGGAAAATATGCCCGCACCGCCCGCTCGCTGCCCGCCTGCGACAGGTGGCCGGTGTCGAGGAACAGGTCGGTGCCGTCCGCGCGGTAGCGGCACAGGGGGCCGTCGCAGAAGGTCGGCAGGGGGTCGGCGAAGCGGGCCTTCGCCGACAGACGTCGGATCGCCGGATCGCCCCGGTGGGCGAACCACGCCGCCGAGCCGTCGACCCGGGTGCCGGCGCCGCGCGCGCCCAGCACGCCCACGTCGAACGCGAACAGCGGCGAGGGGCCGATCACCGAGACGGCGACCCCCGCCGCCGTGAGACGCGCGATGGTGTCGGGCAGGTTGGCCAGCGTCCGGGCGGGCAGGAGGTCCCAGCGGGCGGCCAGCACCACGCTGTCGATGCCGTAGGCGCGGATGATCTCGAAGACGTGGGCGTTGAAGTCGCGGCAGCCGGGTTTGGCCCGCGAGGCGTAGGCGAGGAGCGGCGGGCAGCCGGCGAAGGTGTATTGGAGGATGGCGTGGCTCAGGGTGGGGGCGTTGCGCACGAGGCCGGGCACGTAATGGGCCGCGTAGGAATCGCCCCACAGCAGGGCGGTGGCGGGCGCGTCCCGGGCCAGCAGACACTCGGCTCCCGCCCAGTCCGCGACGCGCTGGTTCTCGAGAAAGCAGCGCCCGCCCTTCCAGCCCGCCCGCTCGAGGGCCGCGAGGGCGCCCGGCCGAATGTCGGGAAAGCGCGCGGGAAAGCCCTCCGCGAGGGTGCCGGCGAGGCCGAGGGCCGCGAGGACCGTCAGGGCAGCGGCCGTGGCGGCGAAGAGCGGACGATGACCGTCCCGTGTTCCGGTGGATCGCCCATACCGGAACGGCGTCTCGATCCAGCGCCAGGCGGCGTAGGCGAAGACGAGGCAGGCCGCGACGACGGCACAGATCTCCCACCCGGCCGGCTCGCGCAGCAGGGCATAGCGAGCGAACACCACCACGGGCCAATGCACCATGTAGAGGGCGTAGGACATCCGCCCGAGGCCGGCGCAGGGCGGCGCCGACAGGACCCGGCCGATGGCGGTCGGGCCATTCCCGGCGGCGATGAGGAGGGCTGCTCCGAGGCACGGCGCCAGGGCGTTCAGGCCGGGAAACGGTGTCGCCTCGTCGTAGGCCAGGACCGCGGTGGCGACGAGACCGAGGCCGCCCGTCGCCATGGCCTCGCGCAGGGCGCGCGGCGGCGTCCAGTCGGCCGCGAAGGCCAGGAGGGCACCGACGAGGAGTTCCCAGGCGCGGGTGGGCAGGAGGTAGAAGTTGGCGCCGGGCGCGCTGTTCGTCAGGACGATGCCGAGGGCGAGGGAGGCCAGCAGGGCCGCGAGAAGAGCCGCCGCCGCGACCCGCCGCGAGCGGGCGAGGAGCAGCGGCAAGGCGATGGGCACCACGAGGTAGAACTGCTCCTCGACGGAGAGCGACCAGGTGTGCAGCAAGGGCCGGGTCTGCGCCTCGAGGTCGAAGTAACCGGTGGTCTTCCAGAAGAACACGTTGGCGGCGAAGGCCGCGGCCGCCACGACGCTGCGGGCGTAATCGTCCATGGCGCCGGGAGGCAGATAGAGCAGGGCGAGGGCGTAGGTGGCCAGAATCGTCGCCACCAGCATCGGCAGGATGCGGCGGATGCGGCGCTCGTAGAACCGGACGAGGGAGAACCGGCCCGCCGCCACGTCGGCGAGGATGCCCCGGGTGATCACGTAGCCCGAGATCACGAAGAACACGTCGACGCCAACGAACCCGCCGGACAGGCCCGGCACGCCGGCATGGAAGAACAGCACCACAAGGACGGCCACCGCGCGCAGGCCGTCGATGTCCGGGCGATAGGCCATGTGCAGGGGCGCCGAGGGCGGACCGGCCGCGAGGGTGAGCGAATGGGCCTGCGGAGGGAGCTGCGACATGCCGGTTCGTCAGGCCGAGGGCAGGGGCGCCGCCTCGCGCGCGGGCGCGCGGGGCCGAAGGAGGCGCTGGCGCGCCGGTTCCTCGATCGCCAGGTGCACGGCGCTCGCGGCGGCGAGCGACAGGAGCGTCGCGAGCGCGACGGTGAGCCAGGGCGTGCCGGCGAGGCGGCCGGCGAGGACGGTCCGGTCGAGGCTCGACACGAAGGCGTAGGCGGGCACGTGCAGGAGGTAGAGGGCGAAGGAGATGCGGCCGAGGAAGACGAACCACCCGGCCGTGAGCGGGCCGGAGCGGACCTGGGCGCCGGCCAGGATCACCGGTGCCCAGACCACGGCGGTGAGCCCGTTGTGCATGAGCGGCTCGGGGATCGTCTCGACCCCCGCGACGAGAGCCAGGGCCGCCGCTCCCGCCCAGGTGAGGAGCACCCCGAGGGGCAGGCGGACCCGCCGCCACAGGACGAACAGGAGCAGGCCGGCCACGAATTCCGGCAGGCGCAGCAGGGGATTGTACTTGATCGCCTGCGCCAGGAGGGTCGCCGCGTCCGTGGTCGGCGCGATGAGGGAGAGGCCGGGGGCGAAGCGGTTCCAGGCCAGGATCGCGAGGGCGACGGACGCGGCCCAGGCCGCGAGGGTGACGAGCGCCGTCGGGCCCGGCCGCCTGAGGGCGAGCGGCAGGAGGAGGGGGAACAGGGCGTAGAAGAACAGCTCCGCCGAGACCGACCAGCTCGGACAGTCGAGGGAGCAGGCCGCGCCCGGCACCCAGGCGTGGAGGCCGAGCGGCGCCAGCACCGCGCCGGAGGCCATCAGGGTCTGGAGCGGGGGCACGACCTTCGCCGTCCAGACGACGAACCACGGCAAGCCGATGGCGAGGGCCAGGAGGTAGACGGGATAGACCCGTGCCACCCGCGCGCGCAGGAAGCGCAGGCGCGCGGCGCGCGGCGACAGGTCCACCCGCTGGTAGTTGTAGGCCAGGATGAAGCCCGACAGCAGGAAGAAGAACGTCACGCCCGAGTAACCGAGGAAGACCGCATCGGGCATCGCCGCACGGCCTGCCTCGTAGCCGGCGAAGTGGAAGGCGAGGACGTAGGCCGCCGCCACGAAGCGCAGGGAGGTCAGCGCCGGCAGGGGCTCCACCACCGGATGGGGGCCCGCGGGGCCGGCCTGGTCCGCGCGCGGCGTCATGCCCGGTCCCCTTCCGCCCGGTCCCCTTCCGCCCGGTCCCCACCCGCGACCACCCGGGTCCGCGCCAGGTAGCGCAGGCCCAGCACCGACACCACGAGGAGGAAATAGAGCCCGTTGGTGGCCTGGTAGAACACCGATTCGAACACCGCCACGAGGATGATGAACAGCCACAGGCGCAGGAACAGCATCGTCAGGGGGGCGATGGAGCGGCCCCCGGCCCGGGCCTGGAGGTCGCTCACGGGCGCCCAGACGAGCCACCACAGGGTGAGAGCGAGGCCGACGAGGCCGGATTCGAGGGCGGTGTTGAGATAGCCGTTGTGCGCGTCCGTGGCCCGGTTGACCCAGGTCGCCGCGTCGGCGCCGCCGCCGTAGAACACGCTCTCCCAGAACGCGCCGTAGCCGTAGCCGGCGATGGGACGCCTGGCGATGTTGTCGGCAGCGAACTCCCAGATCTCCGTGCGGCCGGTGAAGGTCGGGTCGCCGGCCAGACGCGCCACCAGGGCGCCGATCTCCGGCACCAGGACCGACCCCACCGTCACCGTCAGGAGGAGGGCGAGGGGCGCGAGCAGTACGAGGCGGCGCCAGACGGTCGCCCCGGACCACGTGCAGAACCAGGTGAGGGCGAGCACCGCGGGCGTGATGGCGACGGAGGTCTTGGCGTTCGTGAACACGAGGAACAGGGCGGCGGCGCCCGCGAGCAGGAAGCCGAGGATGCGCTGCCCCGTCCCCGCCCAGAACAGGCCGACGAACACGAACGCCCCCATGGCGGCGCCCGCCGCATTCTTGTGCGCGTAGACCCCGCGCCAGCTGCCGGCGTGCTCGGGCTCGATGAGGTCGAAGGCCGTGTGCATGGCGCGCTCGGGCACGAGCACGAGGCCGAGATAACTGATGCCCACGATTCCCAGCACCGTGGCGCCCAGCACCGTGGCGAACTGGCGCGCGTCGCGCGCCGCCACGAGAAGCGACACCGCCGCCGCGGTGACGATCACGAGGGAGACCAGGCGGCGGGCCGAGACCAGGGGCTCGATGGACAGCACCGTCGATACGGCGAGCCAGGCGAGCATCAGCAGGATCGGCAGGCTGGCCAGCGGCCGTAGGGCGGCGGCGCCGCGGGCGAAGAGAATCGTGCCGGCGAGGCCGCCCATGATCAGGAACAGGATCTGGTTGCCGAGGTTGCCGCCCGCCCCCGAGGCCGCGTTCTCGGGCGCGGTGCCGTCGTGGAACGGGTTGGCGCCCACCAGCATCACGAGGAGGATCGCCACCATGGCGGTGACGCGCAGGGCGTCGGGACCCAGCGCACGGGCGGACACCTGTCGCGCGGGGTCGGCGACTCCCGTGGTCATCGGCTGCAACTCCCATGAACTGTGTCGGGACGAGAAAGCCCCCCATCGGGACAGGAACTCGGCCCCGAGGATCACCCAGGATAGCGCGATCCGTCCTCCGTATCCTGCGGGCAGAATACTTGAGAACCCGCAAAGGCCGGACCCCGGTCCGGATCAGGATTCCGGCTCGCCCCAGATCTCCGGCGCGCGGCCGGTGATCGACCGCACCAGGGCCTCGCGCGCGGCCCGGGAGGCGGCGAGGCGCGCGCGGGCCGCGGCGAGCACCGGCGGCGGCGCCGTGTCCGGCGTGCCGGCGTCGAAGGGCGGGGCGGGGGCGTATTCGAGGCCGAGCTGGATCGCTTCCGCCTCCTCCTGACCGACGAGTTCGGCGGCCAGCGCCAGGGCGAAGTCGATCCCCGCCGTGACGCCGCCGCCGGTGACGAGGTTGCCGTCCCGCACCACGCGCTCGGCCACGGGCGTCGCGCCGAAGGCCGCGAGCAGGTCGAGGGAGGCCCAGTGGGTGGTGGCGCGCCGGCCCCGAAGGAGACCGGCCGCGCCCAGCACCAGGGCGCCGGTGCAGACGGAGGTGACGAAGCGGGCGGTTTTCGCCCGTTCGCGCACGAAGGCCAGCACGACCGGATCGGTCATCAGGGCGTTCACCCCGACCCCGCCGGGGACGCACAGCACGTCGAGGACCGGGCACGCGGCCATGGTCACCGTGGGGGCGAGCACGAGGCCGGTGGCGCTCCGGATCGGGTCGAGGCCGGCGGCGACGAGATGCACCGTCGCCCCCGGGATCATCGCGAACACCTCGTAGGGCGCGGTGAGATCGAGCTGCTGCACGTTCGGGAAGGCGAGGAGGCCGATGTGGAGGCTCATGTGAGGACCCTGGTTCTGGGGTGCGTGATTCGCGGGGCGCCCCGGCTCACGCACACGCTCCATCATATCCGGACCGGAAACGACCGGGCGCCCGCTTTTCTCGCTTCCTCGCGGGCCCCGCCCGGGCCCGTGCGGAATTTGACATTCGGGGCCGCATCATCGACACCGCCGGCCTTCGCGGCATCGACCGGAATCGCCGGGCGCGTGCCAGTCTGGAGCCGCATGCCCGCCTTTCCGGCCCGTCCTCCCGCATGACCGACCGCGCCTTCGCGTCTCGCCCGGGCCGTCGCGACCTGTTCGCGTGGCCGCAGGCGATCCTCGACGCCGCGGCGCTGAGCCATGGCCGGGCCTGTGCCCTCCTCGTGGCGCTCTGCCTCGTCTGCTTCCTGCCGGGGCTCGCCTCGCTCCAGCCCATGGACCGGGACGAGCCGCGCTTCGCCCAGGCCTCCAAGCAGATGCTGGAGACCGGCGACCTCGTCGACATCCGCTTCCAGGCCGAGGCGCGCCACAAGAAGCCCGTGGGGATCTACTGGGCCCAGGCCGCCTTCGTCGGGGCCGGCGAGGCCCTCGGCATCCCGAACGCCCGCACCACCATCGCGCTCTATCGCCTGCCCTCGCTGCTCGGCGCCATCGGGGCGGTGCTCCTCGCCTACTGGTCGGCCCTGGCCTTCCTGCCCCGGCGGAGCGCGCTGCTCGCCGCCGCCCTGTTCGCCGCCTGCGTGGTGCTCTCCGCCGAAGCGCGCCTCGCCAAGACCGACGCGCTGCTCTGTGCCTGCGCCATGGCGACCTTCGGGTCCCTGGCGCGGGCCTGGCTCGGCCGGGCCGACGGATCGGCCGGCCGGACCCTCGGCACCGCCACCGTCCTGACCTTCTGGCTCGGCCTCGCCGTGGGCATCCTGGTGAAGGGCCCGATGGTGCCCCTGTTCTGCGGGCTGCCCGCCCTGGTGCTGTCGCTCCACGCCCGCTCCGGCCGGTGGCTGCAGGCGCTGCGGCCCGACCTCGGCCTGCCGCTCACGCTCCTCATCGTGGCGCCCTGGTTCGTCGCCATCACCTGGAAGAGCGGCGGCGCCTTCTACGGCGAGGCCGTCGGCCACGACATGATGAGCAAGGTCCAGGGCGGCTCCGAGAAGCATTGGGCGCCACCGGGCGCCTACCTGTTCGCGGTGTTCGGCACCTTCTGGCCCGGCGCGGCCTTCGCGGCGCTCGGCGCGCCCTTCGCCTGGGCGAACCGGCGCGAAGCGGGAATCGCCTTCCTCCTCGCCTGGATCGTGCCGACCTGGCTCCTGTTCGAGATCGTGCCGACGAAGCTGCCGCACTACGTGCTGCCCCTGTTCCCGGCCCTCGCGATCCTCACCGTGCTCGCCCTGACGCGCGGCGCCCTCGACCCCGAACGCCGGGGGGCGCGGCTCACGGCCGGCCTCGTGGTGCTGATCCCGGTGGGCCTGACCCTGGGGCTCTCGGCCTTCGCCTGGACCTACGACCGGACGCTGCCCTGGGCCGGGCTGCCGCTGCTGCTGGCCGCCTGCGCCGTGGCGGTCCTCGCCTGGCGCGCCTTCGCCCGGGGGGCGGCGGAGCGGGCCCTGTGCCTCGGCATCCTCGCCTCGGCCCTGCTCTCGCCGGCGGTGTTCGGTCTGACCCAGCCGGTGATGGCCGCCCTCAAGGTCTCGCCCCGCCTCGCCGCCCTGCGCGACCGCGTGCCCTGCGCGGCGCCGAAGGTGGCGAGCCTCGGCTACCGCGAGCCGAGCTTCGTCTTCCTCATCGGGACGGATCTGGCGATGATGGACACGGCCGCCGAGGCCGCCGCCTTCCTCCGGGGCGAGGGCTGCCGCCTGCTCTACGTCGAGGGCCGCTTCGCCCCGGCCTTCGCCGAGGCCGCCGCGGGCGTCGGGTTCGTGCCGGCCCCGGTCGGCACCGTCTCGGGCTTCAACATCAACGGCGGACGAAGGGTCGACCTCACGGCCTACGCCCACGCGCCCGAACCGACGCCCTGAACCCCCGGGAATCCCCCATGCGTCTCTCCGTGATCGTGCCGGTGAAGGACGAGGTCGGCAACATCGCGAGCCTCGTCGCCGAGATCGGCGCGGCCTGCGCGTCCCTGGCGCCGTTCGAGGTGATCTACGTGGACGACGGCTCCACCGACGGCACCGCCGCGGCCCTCGACCTCGCCCGCCGCGACCGGCCCTGGCTCCGGGTGCTGCGCCACGACCGCACGGCCGGCAAGTCCGCCGGGGTGCAGACCGGCATCGCCGCCGCCCGCGGGGCGATCTGCGCCCTCCTCGACGGCGACGGCCAGAACGATCCGGCCTACCTGCCGACCCTGCTGGCGGCCCTCGAGGAGGGCGGCCCGCGCGTCGGCCTCGCCCAGGGGCAGCGCGTCGGGCGCAAGGACGGCCGGTTGAAGACCCTACAGTCGCGCATCGCCAACGGGGTGCGGGTCCGCATCCTCAAGGATGCCACCCGCGACACCGGCTGCGGCTACAAGCTCGTGCGCCGCGAGGTCTATGCCCGCCTGCCGTATTTCGACGGGCTGCACCGCTTCATGCCGGCGCTGGTGGCCCGCGAGGGCTACGCCGTGGTCCACCGCGACGTGATCGACCGCCCGCGCTTCACCGGGGCCTCGAAATACGGCCTGTTCGACCGGCTCTGGGTCGGCCTCCTCGATCTCGCCGGGGTGTGGTGGCTGATCCGCCGCAAGCGGGTCACGCCTTCGGTCACCGACATCACGGGACCCTGACCCCATGCTGATCCAGCTCGCCGCGGATATCCGCGGCTACGTCTACGACGTCTTCGTGGTGCGCTTCGACGGGTGGCTCGTCTTCGGCATCCTCGCCCAGGCGGTGTTCGGCGCCCGCTTCGTGGTGCAGTGGCTCGCCTCCGAGCGGGCGGGGCGCAGCGTGATCCCCCTGGCGTTCTGGTTCCTCTCCATCGCGGGCGGCCTGATGACCCTGGTCTACGGCCTCGTGCGGCGCGAACCCGTGATCATCTTCGGGCAGGCGCTGTCGACCTTCATCTACCTGCGCAACGTCGTCCTCATCCTGCGCGAGCGGCGCGCCCGATGACGGCCTTCGCGCCCCTGCCGGCGTTCTACGACGACCTCGACGCCAGCTTCTTCGAACTCTGGCGCCTCCTGCACGAGGGGCCGGCCTTGCGCCGCAACGCCTTCCACATGCCGGCCCTCGCCACCGTCGACGCCGACGGGCACCCCCAGGTGCGGACCGTGGTCCTGCGCGAAGCCGATCCCGCTGCGGGAACGCTCCGGTTCCACTGCGACCGCCGCTCGGCCAAGGCCGGCGAGATCGCCGCCACCGGCCGGGCCGCCCTGCACGGCTACGACACCGCCTCGAAGATCCAGATCCGGGTCTCGGGGCCGGCCCGCCTCCACACGGACGACGCCGTGGCCGAGGCCGCCTGGGCCGCCTCGCGGGTCATGAGCCGGACCTGCTACGGGATCGCTCCGGCCCCCGGCACGGCGCTGCCCGCGGGCGACGCCTACACCCAGCCCGAGGACGGCGCCGACCTGGACCTCGCGCGCCCGAATTTCTGCGCCGTGGTGGTGACGGCGACCCGCCTCGACTTCCTGTTCCTCGACCGGCGCGGGCACCGCCGGGCGGGGTGGGAACGCGGGGCGGCGGGGTGGACGGGCGCCTGGCTGGCGCCGTGACGCCGCCCCTTGTTCCGGGGGCGCTCCCCACGCGCCAGCGCCCCGCCGCCGGTTCGGCGCGGGGGACGGCCTGAGGAAACGGGAGACGCGGGACGCCGCGAGACCCTGTTTTTGTAAGTTTAGCCGNCACGCGCCAGCGCCCCGCCGCCGGTTCGGCGCGGGGGACGGCCTGAGGAAACGGGAGACGCGGGACGCCGCGAGACCCTGTTTTTGTAAGTTTAGCCGGTCTCCCGGCGTCCCCCGGCCCGGCCCCTTTCGGGACCGATCCGTTTCGTCACGGCGTCTTCTCGGCCTCGGCGACTCGGCTAGTAGCGGCCCACCTCCGCGCGACGCGACGTCCCTTACGGRAACGCCGGTGCGGCAGCCGACTGATCAGGGTCAAGCCCCGAGCCCGCCTCGTAGTGGGCGGACCGTCCGTTGTCTCGGTGTGCTCCAGGGTCCCGGTTCCTCGCCTCAACACGGCTCCTCCCCGTCCAGAACACCTTGCGTCGCCGATGCGGCCCGGGGCGATGGCGAGACCGGGCCATCGACGCGGGGCGCCGTCTCCTCCCCCGAGCCCCCCTGTCGCTGCCGGCTCGCTCGCTACGCGCCNAACACGGCTCCTCCCCGTCCAGAACACCTTGCGTCGCCGATGCGGCCCGGGGCGATGGCGAGACCGGGCCATCGACGCGGGGCGCCGTCTCCTCCCCCGAGCCCCCCGACCCGGTTCGCCGGGGGGCCTCCCGCGTGGGAGGCGAGTGCCMGGACCGAACCACGAAATAGGAATATTGTCAAGAAATTTCGGTGTTCAAGGTGGGACCGATCCTGCCGTGGTGAGGCCGATGGCCCATGAGGGACGCGCGCAGGCGTTCTGCGGTTCACATCGCCGCGCGCAGCCGCGCGAACCCCGCGTCGAGGTCCGCCTGCAGGTCCGCGACGTCTTCGAGCCCGATGTGGAAGCGCAGGCCCGGGCCCTCCGGGGCCCAGGTGGTGGCGGTGCGGTAGGTGCGGCAGTCGAACGGGATGACGAGGCTCTCGAAGCCGCCCCAGGAAAAGCCCATGCCGAACAGTTCGAGGCCGTCGAGCAGTGCCGCCACGGCGCGCTCGGGGGCGGGGCGGAGGATCACGCCGAACAGGCCCGAGGCGCCGGAGAAGTCGCGGCGCCAGATGGCGTGGCCGGGATCCTCGGGGAGCGCGGGATGGAGCACCCGGGCCACCTCCGGCCTGGCTTGCAGCCAGCGTGCCATGGCGAGCCCCTGCGCGCCGTGCTCGCGCAGGCGCAGCGCCATGGTGCGTAAGCCCCGCAGGGCCAGGAACACGTCCTCCGGGCCTGCGCACATGGCGAAGTGCTCGAAAGTCCGGTGCAGGGCCGGCCAGTATTTTTGGTTGGCCGAGGTGAGGCCCAGCAGCAGGTCCGAGCCGCCGGAGAGGTACTTGGTGCCGGCCTCCACCGCGATGTCGACGCCGCGCGCATGGGGCGGGAACAGCAGCGGCGTCGCCCAGGTGTTGTCCATGATGACGGCGGCGCCCCGCGCATGGACCACTTCACTGATCGCCGGCACGTCCTGCATCTCGAAGCTCTGCGAGCCCGGCGCCTCCACCAGGACCGCCTTGGTGGTGTCGCGCATCAGGGCGCCGATGCCGGCGCCGACCAACGGGTCGTAATACTCCACCTCCACCGCGAAGCGCTTCAGGACGCCATCGCAGAAGATGCGGGTGGGGCGGTAGGCGGAATCGCTGACCAGCAGGTGGTCGCCGGCCGAGACCACGGCCATGAGGGCGACGGTGAGCGCCGCCAGCCCCGAGGGGGTCAGCACGGTGCCGGCGGCCCCCGCGAGTTCGCTCCAGGCGCGCGTCAGGGATTCCGTCGTCGGCGTGCCGGAGGTGCCGTAATCGAAGCGCCCGCGCCGGTGCTTGAGGTCGTCGTAGGTGGGAAACAGCACCGTCGAGCCGCGATAGATCGGCGTGTTGACGAAGCCGTGCTGAGCGGAGGGATCGCGCCCGGCATGGACGAGGCGGGTGCTCGGGCCGAAGCGTGCGGGATCGCGGGGCGGGGAGTTGGACATCGGCGCCTTCGGGCGGATTTTTGGAGGATGGGGCGACCACAGCCCGGCGGGGGGTGGGCCGTCAAGTCAGCCTCCCAGGCACTCGACCTGTGACGGGAGATTCGTTCGCTTCCTCGGATCGATCGGACGCATCAAGTCCACTCGTTCGGAAGGCAGGGGGATGCGCGCAGACCGTCCGCCTCACCCCAGGATGCGGCTCAGAAACCCTTGCGTCCTCGGGTGCCGGGGCCGGTCGAAGAAGGCGTCCGGCGCGGCGATCTCGACGATCTGGCCCTCGTCCATGAACACCACCCGGTCGGCCACCGCCCGGGCGAACCCCATCTCGTGGGTGACGCACAGCAGCGTGGTGCCGGCGCCCGCGAGCTCGGTGAGGGTGTCGAGGACCTCCTGCACCATCTCGGGATCGAGGGCCGAGGTCGGCTCGTCGAACAGCATCACCTCCGGTTCGAGGCACAGGGCGCGGGCGATGGCGACCCGCTGTTGCTGGCCGCCGGAGAGTTCGGCGGGTCTGCGGTCGGCCTTGTCGGCGAGCTGCACCCGCGCGAGGTGGCCCATGGCGAGGTCGCGGGCCGCATTCAGCCCGAGGCGGCGGACGTGGAGGGGGGCCAGCGTGCAGTTCTCCAGGACCGTGAGGTGCGGGAACAGGTTGAACTGCTGGAACACCATCCCGACCCGGGCGCGCACGGCGTCGGTGGCCTTGGCGCTGCCGTCGAGGGTGAGGCCCGCGACCCGGATGGTGCCGGACTGGTGCGCGACGAGGCCGTTGATCGCGCGGATGAGCGTCGATTTCCCCGAGCCGGAGGGGCCGCAGATCACCAGGGTCTCGGAGCGCGCCACCGTGAGGTCGATGTCGCGCAGGACGTGGGTGGTGCCGAACCAGGCGTCGACGCCCGCGAATTCCACGGCGGGCGTATTCTGGGCAGGCGTGTCCGTCATCGCGCATCCCCCGCCGCGAGGCGGCGCTCGATGAAGCCGGCGTAGCGGGCCATGCCGAAACAGATCGCGAAGTAGAACAGGGCCGCGAAGGCGTAGGCCGTGGCCGGCACGGCGGGGGCCGACCAGCGCGGGTCGGCGCGGGCCGCCTCCAGCACGCGGATGAAGTCGGCGATGCCCACGATGGAGACCAGCGTCGTGTCCTTGAACAGGCCGATGAGGGTGTTGACGATGCCCGGCACCACGATCTTGAGGGCCTGGGGCAGCACGACGGCGCGCAGGGCCTGGGTCTTCGTGAGCCCCAGCGCCAGGGCGGCCCGCATCTGGCCCTCCGGGATCGCCTGGAGGCCGCCGCGCACCACCTCGGCCATGTAGGCGGAGGCGAACAGCGCGATGCCGACGAGCGGCCGCACCAGCCGGTCCACCGTGAGGTCCCCCGGCAGGAACAGGGGCAGCATCACGTTGGCCATGAACAGCACGGTGATGAGGGGCACCCCGCGCCAGAACTCGATGAAGCCGATGCAGGCGTAGCGCACCACCGGCCAGTCCGAGCGCCGGCCGAGCGCCAGGAGGATGCCGAGCGGCAGGGACGCGACGATGCCCACCATCGAGACCACCACGGTGACGAGGAGGCCGCCCCACAGGCCGGTGGCGACGGAAACGAGGCCCAGCGCCGGCATTCCGGCCAGCAGCGCGTAGGCGAGGACGGGGAACACCACGAACAGGTAGGCCGCGCCCCAGGCGCGCTTCGGGGCGCCGAGCCACAGCATCCAGCCCGCCCCGAAGGCCAGCAGGGCGAAGAACAGGTTCGGGCGCCAGCGCTCGGCCGCCGGGTAGGAACCGTAGGCGAGGTAGTTGATTTTCTCTCCGATGAAGGCCCAGCAGGCCCCGACCGGGTGGCCCACCACCTCGGGCCGGCAGGCCTCGCCGGAGGTCCCGGTCCAGACGGCGTCGAACACGAGGAAGCGCAGGGCCAGGGGCACGAGCCAGGCCAGCGCCGCCAGGATCAGGACGGTGACGAGGCCGTCGGTCCAGCTCGCGAACAGGTTGGTCCGAACCCAGGCGAGGGGCCCGCCGAGGCGGCGCGGCGGCGGGGCCGGCGGGATCAGGGTTTTCCGCACGTAACCCTCGGTCAAGAACCCATCGGCGCGGCTCATGGCCGGCCCCCCGCCACGCGGGCGTTGTACCGGTTCATCAGGAGGGCGGTCGCGAGGCTGAGGCTGAGATAGACGCCCATGGTGATCGCCACCACCTCCACCGCCTGGTTGGTCTGGTTGAGCACCGTGCCCATGAAGACGTGGACGAGGTCGGGGTAGCCGATGAGCACGGCGAGCGACGAGTTCTTCGTCGTGTTGAGATACTGGCTCGTCAGCGGCGGCACGATCACCCGCATGGCCTGGGGCAGCACCACGAGGCGCAGGGCTTGGGCGCCGCTGAGCGACAGGGCGGCGGCGGCCTCGCGCTGGCCGCGCGGCACGCTGTCGAGGCCCGAGCGCACGATCTCGGCGATGAAGGCGGCCGAGTAGGTCGAGAGCCCGACGAGGAGGGCCACGAATTCCGGCCGCAGGGCCAGGCCGCCCGCGATGTCGTAGGGGCCGCGCGCCGGCCACGCCACCGGCACGGGATGCCCCGCGAGCGCGAGGCCGGCCCAGGCGAGCGCCGGCGGGCCGAGGCCGAGGAGCGCACCCGGCCACAGCACGGGGACGGGCTTCCGGCCCAGGGCCACGGCGCGGCGGCTCATGCGGAGGAGGAGCCCCATCGCGAAAAGGCCGGCGGCGAAAGCTAGGGGCACAAGGGCGGCCAATCCGGAAAAATCCGGGCGGGGCAGGAAGAGGCCGCGCTGGCTGAGATACGCGCCGCCCCACGCGGCGGGATCGCTCGCCGCGGGCAGGGCGACCCGCACGGCGACGTACCAGACCAGCAATTGCAGCAGCAGCGGCAGATTGCGAAACCCCTCGACGTAGGCGGCCGCGAACGACCGGGCGAGCAGGTTCGACGAGCGCCGGGCGATGCCGAGGGCGAAGCCGAGCACCGTCGAGAGGACGATGGCGAGGGCCGACACCAGCAGGGTGTTGAGGAGCCCGACGAGGAACGCATCGAGATAGGTCGCCGTCGCGGCCGCGTACGGGATCGGGCTCTGGCCGATGTCGAACCCGGCGGGGCGCTCGAGGAAGCCGAACCCGGCCACGATCCCCTGGCGCGCGAGTTTCTGGGCGGCGTTGGTGGCGGCGAAATACGCCAGCGCCGCCAGTGCCAGGACGAGGGCGGCCTGGACGACGAGGGCCCGCCAGGAGGAGACGCGGGGCTCAGCCATTCGACGAGGTCCCTCGCCATTGGCCCCGGCCCGAGGGCGTGAAGCGCGACGGACTCCCTCTCCTGGAAGGAGAGGGCTGGGGTGAGGTGTGCGAACTCTCCGGAGAACCCACACACCTCACCCTGTCCCTCTCCTTCCAGGAGAGGGGACCCGCGTCTCCACATGCCAGGTGTGCCGCATCCCGCAGGGGGGAGAGGGGGGGCGCATCCGCGTTCCGCAAAACGCCCCTCACCGGATCGGGGGCCCGTATTGCAGGCCGCCCTGGTTCCACAGGGCGTTGAGGCCGCGCGGGATCTTGAGGGGCGTGCCGTCGCCGAGGTTGCGGGCGAAGCTGTCGCCGTAATTGCCGACGTGGCGGACGATCCGGGCGACCCAGTCCGCCGTCAGGCCGAGGCGCTCGCCGTAGCCGCCCTCGAGGCCGAGGATGCGCCGCGCGTCGGGGCTCGGGGCCTCCCGGCGCATCTGCTCCACGTTGTCCTGGCGGATGCCGGCCTCCTCGGCGTCGAGCATGGCGTAGTGCGTCCAGGCGACGATGTCGCGCCACTGGTCGTCGCCCTGGCGCACGCCCGGGGCGAAGGGCTCCTTGGAGATGGCCTCGCTGAGGATCACGTGTTCGTCGGGGTGGGCGGTCTTCAGGCGCTCGCCGTAGAGGGAGGACTGGTCCGTCGAGTAGGCGTCGCAGCGGCCGGATTCGTAGGCGCCGAGCGTCTGCTCGCTGTTGGCGAAGGTGACGACCTGGTAGGTCAGGCCCCGGGTGCGGAACCAGTCGGCGAGGTTGAGCTCCGTGGTGGTGCCCTGCTGCAGGCAGATGGTCGCCCGGTCGAGCTGCTTGACGGCGCCGATGTTCAGGGCCTTTCGGACCAGGAACCCCTGCCCGTCGTAGAAGGTGATCGCCGGAAAGTTCATGGCCGCCGTGTCGCGCGACAGGGTCCAGGTGGTGTTGCGGGCGAGCACGTCGATCTCGCCCGATTGCAGGGCGGTGAAGCGCGCGGCGGAGGATTGCGGGATGAAGCGCACGGCCTCCGGGTTGTCGAAGATCGCCGCCGCCAACGCCCGGCAGAAATCGACGTCGAGGCCGGTCCAGTGGCCCTGGCCGTCGGGCACGCTGAAGCCCGCCACCCCGGGGCTGACGCCGCAGACGAGGTGCCCGCGCGCCTTCACCTGCGCCAGGGTGCCCTCGGCCTTGCCGGTGCCGGTCTTGGTGGCGTCGGTCTTGACCGAATCGGTCTTGACTGAATCGGTCTTGGCCGGCTCGGCCCAGGCGGGGAGGGGCGTGCCGAGGAGCGCCAGGGCGAGGAGCAGGGCCGGCCTTGGTCCAACCACGCGCATGCGTCTCCGTAGGGGTTCGTGGGGGGATCGGGGCGAGCTCTAGCAGGCTCGGTGGGTTTCGCAAAAGCGGTCCCCGCTTCCGAGCGGAAAACCCGCGCCGTACCAAGGACCTAGACAGGACGAAGCGGTGGCGTCGCCAGGGTGAATTCGCGTGGCCCGGCCGATCGACGGGTCGGGGGCGCGCCGCGTCGCGCGGTTCGTTAACGGCCCTGGGCTAAAGCTGTTGCGGTTCGTGTTGTTCGCGTATCTCGGAAGTGCGTCGCCGTGCGTATCCTGCGTTTCCTTGCCGTGGGCGGCCTCTTCGGGGTCAGCCTGACGATCATCGGCTTCACCTGCGTCGATCGCCTCGCCCATCCGGTGGTGGTGCCGGCACCGCCCGTGCCCACCCTGGCGCGCCCGGTGATGGCCGACCCCCTGGCGACGGGCTCCCTCGGCACCGGTGGGGCCTCGCCCCTGGGCGGCTCCGGCACGGGCCCCCTGGCCGGGGCGCCCGCCCCGACGAAGACCGCCAAGGCCGCGCGGCCGAAGGCGGTGGAGGGGTTCGACACCGAGCGCCTCAACGCCCTCATGCGCGGCGATCCCGCCGTCACCCTGTCGCGCACGCGCTGATGCTCGCAGACCGAGCGGCGCCGATCCCCCGGCCGACGGCCGGTCTCGGCGCCGCTCGGCGGACCTCCGCCGCCGCGCGGTCGCGCGGGCAGACGACGATGCGTTCCACGCCGCGCCGTCTGGTATAAGCCCCGTCCGCGGGACGGCCTGCGGGAGCGGGAGCCTACGACCTTGGGCCTGATCTACGCGCTCGGCGCCTATCTCAGCTGGGGCCTCGTGGTCCCGGTGCATTTCCGGCTCCTCGACGCGGTGCCGGCCACCAGCATCCTGGCCCACCGCATCGTCTGGTCGGCCGTTCTCGTCACCGGCCTGCTGGTGGCCCTGCGCCGCCGCGTGCGCAGCCCGTTCCCCCTGAGGCCCCGGCACGGGCTCCTCGTGCTCTCGGCCGTCCTCATCGGCGTGAACTGGCTGCTCTACCTGCGCGCCGTCCAATCCGGGCACATGCTGGACGCCAGTCTGGGCTACTTCATCAACCCGCTCGTGAGCGTGGTGCTCGGGGCCGCGGTGCTCGGCGAGCGCCTGCGCCCGGTCCAGGTCGCCGCCGTGTCCCTGGCCGCCGGGGCGGTGCTCCTGGCGGTGGTGGTGGCCGGCCACCTGCCCTGGGTGTCCCTGGCGCTCGCGGCGAGCTTTTCCCTCTACGGCCTCGTGCGCAAGGTGGTGGGGGTCGACGCCATGGTGGGCTTCGCGGCCGAGACCGCCGTGCTGCTGCCCGTGGCCCTGGGCTACCTCGTCCTGTTCGCGCCGCCCGTGGTGACGGGCGATCCCGTGCGGGCCGGCCTCCTCGTGCTCACGGGCGTCACCACCGCCCTGCCGCTGATCTGGTTCGCGGCCGCGGCCGAGCGCCTGACGCTCGCGACCCTCGGCCTGATGCAGTACCTCGCCCCGAGCTGCCTCCTGGTGCTCAGCGTCGTCGCCTACGGCGAGCGCCTCGAACCGCACCGGATGATGCTGTTCGGCCTGATCTGGCTGGCGCTGGCCCTCTACGCGGCGGACGCGTACCGCGCGGCCCGCCGGGCGCGGGCGGCCTGAACGGGCCGCCCGATTCGGGTCAGGCGATCCCGAGCTGGCGGAACACCGGCAGGCGGGTCTTCACGAACGTGTCGTAGCGCTCGCGCAGGTCGGCGAGGTTGGCCTCGTCGCCGTCCAGCGGCTTGCCGTCCTTGACGAGGCGCTGCCCTTGCGCCTGCAGCACCGCCCAGGCCCGCTGCACCGGATCCGCCCCGCTGCCTTGCGCGGCCAGGAACAGCTGCGCCATGCGATCGGCCGGGACGCCGCTGCCGGTCACCGGCGAGGCCAGGAACTGCAGCTCCTCCGTGGCCTCGGCCCGCTTCGTCACGGCGGCGTTGAAGGCCTTGGTGCGCTTGGCGCGCGCCGCCTCGTCCTTGGGGGAGGGGCAGGGCTGGACGTGGCCCGAGCCGACGAGGATGCCGAACGCCTCCATGAGCTTGCCCCAGTCGAGGGCCTTCACCGAGGGGTCGGCGAAGATCGCCTGGACCGTGGCCGGCCCCTTGGCCAGCACGTCGAGGATCGGGCGGTAGACCTCCTCCTGCAGCTGCGCCTCGCCCAGGCTGCCCTGCACCTTCAGGGCGACGTCGGCGCGCGGCGTCGAGAGGGCGAAGCGCAGATGGGTCCAGATCGCCCGGGAGGAGGGCACCGTGTGGGGCAGGGCGCCCTTGACGTAGACGTCGCGGCGGAACTGCTGGTTGACCATGTAGTCCCGCAGGGTCTCGCGCCGCACGGGATCGGGGCAAGCCTTCAGGATCGCCTGCTGCTCCGCAGTGAGGTTGATGGCGTCGACCCCCTCGAGCAGGGCGGCGGAGCCCACGTAGCTGAGCTTCGCCTCGGCCAGCTCGGCCGCCACGTCGGCGACGTAGAACGGCGTCCAGTCGCGGTTGAAGTACTCGTGCGCGAGGTAGCTCCTCGGCAGGCCCTTCATCTTCTCGAAGCGCGGGGCGAGCGCCGGGTTCTGGGTGAAGTACGAGGCCTTGGCCTCGCGCATGGATTCGGCGAAGGCCACGGCCTCGTCGATGCGCGGGATGATCGGGCCGGTGCGGGTGCCGGCGTGGTCCGTGAGCAGGCGGCGCAGGGGCATGGCCGCCGCCCAGCCCGGCAGGGTGTTGTAGCTGATGTAGACGATGCCGCCGGGCTTGAGGCGCCGACGCAGGAATTCGACGATGTGCGCCCGGTTCTCCGGGCTGATCCAGCTGTAGATGCCGTGGAGCGCGATCACGTCGAAGGCCGCCGGCAGGGCCGGCTCGTGGAGAAGCTCCGAAAAGCTGTGGTCGTAGAAGTGGACGTTGGGCGTGCCGGCCTCGGCCGCCAGCGCCCGGGCGCCGGCGATCTGCGCCGGGTTGAAGTCGGTGGCGTGGAAGTCGACGTTGGGGTTGGCCGCCGCCAGCAGGTTGGTGGAGACGCCCTGGCCGCAGCCGAGCTCGCAATAGGCCGCGCGCCCGTCGAGGTCCGGCCCGCGCTGGCCCCGCGTCAGCATGACGAAGTTCAGCAGGGCCGGGGTCAGCTCGCGATAGAAGCCGTGGGTATAGCCGATATCGGCGACGTAGCCTGCCGTCCAAGTGGTCATGTCGTACTCCGAAGGGCGCCGCCCGAGCCAGGCCGGCCCGGTGCGAAGGGAGCGGCGTGCGTGCGATTCCCACCCCCCTGCAACCGCTCTAACTTCTGGACGGGGGGATGCCTACCCGTCTCCCACGCGAGACCCGCGCGAGACCGGACACCACCGAGCCGAGCCCTCGCCTTGGCCGCCCGCCGCGTGCGAGGTTCGGGCCGATCCGCAGCCGGGCGCCCGCATGATCCACAACCGCATCACCAGCATTGCCGGCCTGCGTGTCGGCCACGCCGAGGATCGTTCCCTCGGCAGCGGCGTCACGGCGCTGATCTTCGACGCGCCCGTGGTGGCCGGCGTCGACGTGCGCGGCGGCGGCCCCGGGACCCGCGAGACCGACCTCCTCGACCCCGAGCGCACGGTGGAGCGCATCGACGCCCTCGTGCTGTCGGGCGGCTCGGCCTTCGGCCTCGACGCGGCGGCGGGCGTCATGGCGGCGCTCGCCGAGGCCGGGCGCGGCTTCGCCGTGGGGACGGCCCGGGTGCCCATCGTGCCCGCCGCCGTGCTGTTCGATCTCCTCAACGGCGGCGACAAGGATTGGGGCCGGTTCCCGCCCTACCGGGATCTCGGCTACGCGGCGGCGCAGTCGGCGGCCGTCGACTTCGCGCTGGGCTCCGTCGGCGCCGGCACCGGGGCCGCCACCGCCAACCTCAAGGGCGGGATCGGCTCGGCCTTCGCCGAGGTTCCGGGCCTTCCCGCCCGGGTCGGCGCGCTCGCCGCCGTCAACGCCTTCGGCCGGGTCACCGTGGGCGACGGCGCGCAATTCTGGGCCGCCCCCTACGAGGTCGGCGACGAGTTCGGGGGACTGGGTTTTCCCCGGACCCTGCCGCCCGAGGCGTTCGACTGGCCGCGCAAAGACGCAGGCCCGGCCGGCGCCAGCACGACCCTCGCGGTCGTCGCCACCGACGCGATCCTCACCAAGGCCCAGGCGAGGCGCCTCGCCGTGATGGCCCAGGACGGCCTCGCCCGGGCGATCCACCCCGTCCACACGCCGCTCGACGGCGACGTGGTCTTCGCCGTGGCGACGGGGCGGGTTCCGCTGGCCGACCCCGTCGGCGACCTTGCGCGCCTCGGGGACGCCGCCGCCCGGACCCTGGCGCGCGCCATCGCCACCGGCGTGCACCGGGCCACATCCCTGCCGGGGTTCGAGCGGATGCCGTCGGCCTGGGCCGAGTGCTTCGGGCGCATAGGCTGAGGCCCGGCCGCCCGGCCAGATCAGGGTTCGAAGGGCCCGGCCCTTCGCGCGTCTTGGTTCGCGGGTCCTGGTTCGCGGATCCTGGTTCGCGGGTCCTGGGCGGAGCCCCGGAGAGCGCTCCGGCTCAGCCCTCCGCCTCCGCCCTGGCATCGGTGATGAGGCTGGCGAGCCCCGCATCGACCTCGGCGCCGAGGAGGGCGCGCTCGGCGTCGGTGAGGTCGGCGGCCCAGCCGCGCGTGCCGAACCCGTCCGCGCACTTGGCCCGCTCGGCCGTGAGATAGGCCTCCGTCTCGGCGGGCTGCGTCCGCATGGCCTGGACGAGGCCGAACCAGGCCGCGCGCTCCACCACGGCGAGGCGGGCGCGCAGGCGGATCATCACCGCGCGCTCGGGGCTGACATCGTCCATCGGCTGTTCCGTCTCCGGTCTACAGTCTCAGCGCCGGGGTTCGCAGCGCGTCTTCACGTAGGTGTCCTTGTCGTTGCCGTGGCCAGCATTGGCCGCGAGCACCGGGCCCTGCATCAGGCATTCCTGAAGCGTGTGGGCCGGGCCGGTGATGATGTCGAGCGCCGTTTCCCGGGAGCAATCCGGGGCCTGGACGGTGGAGGCGCAGACGAGGGCGACGACGAGGACTGGGTTCATGCCACACCACCTAGATCGCGGGCCCGGCGCGGCAAGGGCGGGGCGCCGCCGGCCCTGCAGGGAAATGCCGGATCGCCCGTCGCATAAGCCCCGGCGTGCCG
Source organism: Methylobacterium sp. Leaf100 (assembly GCF_001422845.1). Taxonomy (NCBI): domain Bacteria; kingdom Pseudomonadati; phylum Pseudomonadota; class Alphaproteobacteria; order Hyphomicrobiales; family Methylobacteriaceae; genus Methylobacterium; species Methylobacterium sp. Leaf100. Next base: position 117,438 of record NZ_LMMW01000004.1, read on the forward strand.
CGCGCCGCCCCGAGATCCTGCTTCGTTCTTGTTTTGTTTAACGGTTTGGCTGCGATATCATTCAAGGATGTTTGTCCTGGGCTTATAGTCTTAGGACGATAATCTAGATTTTGCCCGTCGATCCCCCCAGGTATGGGACAAATGACGAACAGAATGGAACAAGTCTGTGGACGTCCGGCGCCCGGGCCGATCCGACACCGCCCGGCGCGTGTTAAGCTTTTCGTGCGAGAGCCGGGACGCGTCGGGGCGGGTCCCGTCGTACGGCAACCGGAGCGGGCATGAGCGTCGGCATCGAGATGGGACTGAGCATGGGGCCGGGCGCGGAGCCCGCCCGCCTCGACCTCGAGGAGTTGCTGGCGACCCGTCTCCTCGTCCAGGGCAACTCGGGCTCGGGCAAGTCGCACCTGCTGCGGCGCCTCCTCGAACAGAGCGCCGGATCGGTGCAGCAGGTGATCGTCGACCCGGAAGGCGATTTCGTCACCCTGGCGGAGGCCTACGGCCACGTGGTGGTGGACGGCGCCCACGGCGAGGCCGACCTCCAGGCCATCGCCGCCCGGGTGCGCGCCCACCGGGTCTCCGTGGTGCTCACCCTGGAGAGCCTCGACATGGAGGCGCAGATGCGCGCGGCGGCCGCCTTCCTCGGCGGCCTGTTCGAGGCCGAGCGCACCCATTGGCATCCCGTCCTCGTCGTCGTCGACGAGGCGCAGATCTTCGCGCCGGCCGCCGCCGGCGACGTCTCGGACGAGGCGCGAAAGGCCTCCCTCGGCGCCATGACCAATCTCATGTGCCGGGGCCGCAAACGGGGCTTGGCCGGCATCATCGCGACGCAGCGCCTGGCCAAGCTCGCCAAGAACGTCGCGGCGGAAGCCACGAACTTCCTCATGGGCCGCACCTTCCTCGACATCGACATGGCGCGGGCCGCCGATCTGCTGGGCCTCGACCGGCGCGGCGCCGAGCGGTTCCGCGATCTGGCGCGCGGCGAGTTCGTGGCCCTCGGCCCGGCCCTCAGCCGCCGGCCCCTGGCCCTGCGCATCGGTCCCGTCACCACCTCGGCGCGGTCGGGGTCCCCGAAGCTCGTGCCCCTGCCGGCCCCGGCGGACGCGGACCTGCGCGCCCTCATCCTCACCCGCTCGGCCGAGGACAGCGGCCCGGCCTGGGCGCCGGCCCCCCGCACGCCGCCGGCGCCGCGGGCCACGCCGGCCGATCTCATGCGCGAACTCAGCGCCTACCGGCCCGAGCCCGTGGAGACACCCGAACCCTTGAGCGAGGCGGAGATCCGCGCCGGCTGCGACGCGGTCCTGCGCGGCATCGCCGCCGATCCCGATGCCGGCGGCCAGCCCGTGGCGGTGGTGTATCAGGACTTCCTCGTCCGCTGCCGCATGCGCGGCCTCGACGGCGAATCCCTGAGCCTCGCCGCGTTCCGCCGTCGCCTCGGCGTCGCCCGTGCCGGCCTCGACGAGGCCGAGCCGTCGCAGGCGGATGCGCGGTGGGACGAGGCGCAGGCCGCCGCCGCCGCGCTTCCCGACGAGGTCCAGGGCCTGTTCCTGATGCTGGCCCGCGCCGCCCTGGCGGGCGAACCCTGCCCCGGCGACGAGGCCCTGGCCCGGGCCATCGGCAGCCGCTCGCCCGGCCGGGCCAAGCGCCTGCTCGCCTATGTGGAGACGCGGGGCACCATCGTCTGCCGGATGGATTATCGCGGCAACCGCGTCGTCGCCCTGCCGTCCCTCAACTGCGAGACGGCGCCCGGCGACCCCAAGGCCCCGTTCGGGGACGGGAAAGCCCCGACCGGCGACGCCAAGGTGCCAACGGGCGAGGCCCCGTCGCCGTCGACCGTGCCCGAGATGCCGGGCCTGTTCGCGGCCGAGTGATCCGGCCGCGACGCCGTCAGGCTACTTGATCACCGCGCAGGCGATGCGCGGGCCGGCCCCGCCGATGGGCTGGGTCGTGTGGTCGTCCGGGTTGGCGTGGATGATGAGCGCCGAGCCGTCGCCGTCCTTCAAGCCGCCTTCGCCCGTGAGCGGGGTCTCGCTCGACACCTCGGCGTTCACCGAGCCGTCGGCGTTGGCGTAGACGTTGGGCAGGTCGCCCTCGTCCGGGCCGTCGGGGTTGAGCAGGCCGTGCTTGCTCTGGTCGTGGTTCACGTGGGCCTTCGACTTCTCGAACTTCTCCGTGTCCGAGCAGTCGCCCACGGCGTGGAAGTGGATGCCGTGCCAGCCGGGCGGCAGGCCGCCGGCGTTGATGGTCACCCGCATCACCAGGGCGCTGGCCCCGTCGCGGATGGCGATCCGGCCGATGGCCTCGCCCTTGCCGTTCTGGATGTCGGCCTCGAACGTCTGGGGGGCGGCCGGGGCGGCCGGCGCCGGGGGCGTCGCCTGAGCCGGCGGCTCCTGCGCCTGGGCGGCGGCTGTCAGAGCCAAGAAGGGCAGGGCCAGAAGGGGGGTGATCGTCAGGACGCGTCTCATGGAATGGCTTTCCTCTCCACGCCGGGGGCGCTTCTGAGCCTCAACGAGGCAAGGTCCCGGGTCGATCCGGGACCGTACCGATTCGTCCGATGCGGGGGGCGTCTTCGGACGGGGTGTTTCCAGGGCGAGGCATGCCGCTCCGGCCGCCTTCGCGCAAGCAGTCCGCCCCCGGTACGGCCGCACCCTCCGGTGGACGCCGCGTTGACACTTCCTTAAGGTTTCGTCCGATCCGGGGCGGGATCGTCTGCGATTCGCGCACCCCTCCGCGAAGGCTGGGACTCGATCGGGAGCGCCGCATGTCCACCCCTCTCCGCCTCGTCGCCCTGCTGGCCCTGGTCTGCGCCGGCCCCGCTGCGGCGCAGACCGCGCCCGCCGAGCGGACCTGGACCGATCCCCCGGCGCGGGCCGCCGCGGCATCGGAGGCCCAGTCCGCAGCCGAGCCGGCCCGGGCGGCAGGGAAAGTGCCGCAGTCCGAGCGAACTCTTGCCGAGAGGACCCTTGCCGAGAGGACCCTTGCCGACACTCGTCGTGCCAAGCCGAGCGCTGGCAAGGCCAGGACGAAGGCCACCGTCGCCGAGGCCCCGCGGTCGCGTGTCGAGCCCCGCACCGTGCAGCGGACGCCGAAGGTCCGCGTGGCGGCGGAGTCCCGTCGCGGCGTCACGGTCCGGACCCTGACGCCGACCCGGCCCGACCTGCGCAGCGCGTCGCCCCGCATGGCCCACGCTCATCGCTCGTCCGCCCGTCCGATGCGCTACGGCTTCATCGCGCCGCCCCCGCCGCCGGGCGGATTCCCCGAGGATCCGCGCGCCCGGCGCATCCGCCAGGCGGAGGCGGCGGGCTACCTCGTCGTGCGCCGCAGCACCGTCGCGGCGCCCGATGGCCGCATCCTGTACGGCTACCGGCCCTACGATCCGGATGACGCCGACGATTGAGTTTTCGCGGCGGCAACGCCACAAACGAAAAACCCCGCCGGGAGACCCGGCGGGGGTGAAGGACGTATCGGGTGCTCGTGCGGCGCCTCAGCGCAGGCGGCCCGGGCGGGCCGGCTCGAACACGATGCGGCGGTGATAGGCGCACCAGCTCTTGCCGTCAGGCACCGAGGCGCCACAGCACACGGCGCGGTCGTTGGGCTCACCGATGATGAACTTGCACACGAACGCACCCGATTGCGCGAAGGGAACCCGCAGGGAAGCGGACGGCTCGGCGATCGCATCGGCCTCGCCGACCTGGGACATGCGGACAAGCTGGTTCATGGTTGAATTCGACTCACGGAAATAGGGTGTCGCGGGCCTCGGCCCGACGGGATGATCGAAGGCGCTCGCCGTGTCCCGAACGGCTCGTTTCGCCGTCAGAACCGCGCTGACGGAGCGGACTTTCAGCCAAGCGGAACCGGGAGGATTGGGGCGAGCGGGACGCGATCACGTCATGCTGCTGTTATATATGGCGTTCTCGCGCTCGCAAACAAGTCCCACTGCGTATGCCTGCCCCGGGCCGGGTGCATCGCACTGGCGAAATGGACGGCACGGGGCGGTTTTTTGAGGTGCGGTGGCGCACGGGATCGGGCACAGGGTCGGGCATGCCGTCCCGTTCCGTTCCCGCACCAGCATGAAAGATCGGATGCGCGTCCTCGTGACCGGCAGCGCCGGCTTCATCGGCTATCACCTCGGCCGCCGCCTCCTCGCGGCGGGTCACGCCGTCACGGGGTTCGACGGGTTCAGCGACTATTACGACGTCGGGCTCAAGCGCGCCCGGCACGCGGCGCTCGCCGAGCATCCGGCCTTCGCGGCCGTGGAGGGACGCCTGGAAACCCCGGGCCTGCTCCTCGACACCCTGGCGCGGGTACGGCCCGACGTGGTGGTGCATCTCGCGGCCCAGGCCGGCGTGCGCCACAGCCTGGAGAATCCGGGCGCCTACGTGCAGGCCAACCTCGTCGGCACCGCCAACCTCATCGAGGCGGTGCGGGCCCATCCCGTGCGCCACCTCCTGTTCGCCTCGACGAGTTCGGCCTATGGCGGCGCCGCCACGACACCGTTCCGCGAGACCGATCGGGCGGTGTCGCCCCTGACTCTCTACGCCGCCAGCAAGCTCGCCGGCGAGGCGATGCTGCATTCCTACAGCCACCTGTTTTCCATCCCCACCACGGCGTTCCGGTTCTTCACGGTCTACGGCCCGTGGGGGCGGCCCGACATGGCCCTGTTCCTGTTCACCCGGAAGATCCTAGGCGGGGAGCCCATCGAGGTCTTCGCCGAGGGCGCGGCCGAGCGCGACTTCACCTACGTCGACGACCTCGTGGCGGCCATCGCCAGCCTGATGGACACGCCGCCCGGGACGGTCCCCGTGGGGGCGTTCGACACCCTGAGCCCGGTGGCGCCCTACCGCCTGGTCAACATCGGCGGCGGCCGGCCCGTGCGCCTCGACGCGATGATCGACGCCCTGGAGGCGGCCCTGGGGCAGCGGGCCGAGCGGATCCTGAAGCCCCTGCCGCCCGGGGACGTGGCCCGGACCCACGCGAGCACGGACCTCCTGCGGGCCCTCGTCGGCACCGTGCCGGAGACGCCCCTGTCGGTGGGGATCCCGGCCTTCGTGGATTGGTACCGGTCGTATTACGCGGCCTGACGCGCCCCCGACGGATCGGGGGCGGCGCGGGTCAGCGCTGGGTCTGGCCGACGCTGACAAGCTTGGCCGCGCTCCGGGCCTTTCGCTCGGGCAGGGTATCGCGGGCGGTGCGGGCGATGGATTCGGCGTCGAGGCCGGCCTCGCGGTACATGGCGTCGGGGGAGTTGTGGTCCTGGTAGGT